>JADGDA010000063.1 GCA_015228695.1 Alphaproteobacteria bacterium | reverse complement strand
ACTCGGAGGCCGGGGCCGCCTGGGACAGGAGCAGGGCCGCGAGAACGACGCCCCATCCGCGCATCATTCCCCCTCGGCGGCGAGCGTCGCCAACGCGGTCATGACCTCGCGGACGCCCTGAACACGGGTGACCGGCCCTTCCCAGTTGCGGATGATCACCAGCTTGTGATCGGGCCTCACCTTGACCGTTCCCGCCTGCTGGCCGATGAAGGCGACCAGACCGGCCGGATTGGCGAACCGGTTGTGGCGGAAACCGATCACCGCGCCCTTGGGTCCGGCGTCCAGGCGCTCGACGCCCGCCCGCCGGCACAGGATTTTCAGCTCGACGATTTCCAGCAGGTTGTCCACCTCTTTCGGCAACGCGCCGAAGCGGTCCACCATCTCCACCGCCAGTTCGTCGATCTCCTCGCGGTGACCGATGCCCGCGATGCGCCGGTACAGGCTGAGCCGGACCCCCAGGTCCTTCACATAGCCCTCGGGGATCATGACCGAGGTGCCGAGGGTGATCTGCGGCGACCATTCGTCCACCGCCTCCGCCGTCCCCGTCCCGCCCTCGCGCGCGGCCGCCACCGCCTCTTCCAGAAGGTGCTGATACAGCTCGACGCCGACTTCGCGGATGTGTCCCGACTGCTCGTCGCCCAGCAGATTGCCCGCGCCGCGGATGTCCAGATCGTGGCTGGCCAGGGTGAACCCCGCGCCCAGGGTGTCCAGGGTCTGCATCACGGTCAGGCGCTTTTCCGCCGTCTTGGTCAGGGGCCGGTCCGGCTTCACGGTGAGGTAGGCATAGGACCGCGCCTTGCCCCGCCCGACCCGGCCGCGCAACTGGTAGAGCTGGGACAGCCCGAACATGTCGGCCCGGTGGATGACGATGGTGTTGACCGAAGGCATGTCGAGGCCGGATTCGATGATGTTGGTGCACACCAGAACGTCGTGGGTCCGCTCGGTGAACGCGGTGATGACCTCTTCCAGCTCGGAGGACGCCATGCGGCCGTGGGCGACCGCGACGCGCAGGTCGGGCACGAGCTTGCGCACCCGCTCCACCACCGAATCGATATCCTCGATGCGGGGGCAGACGTAGAAGCTCTGCCCCCCCCGGAAACGCTCGCGCAGCAGGGCCTCGCGCACCACCACCGGGTCATAGGGCAGGACCGAGGTCCGCACCGCCAGCCGGTCGGCGGGGGGCGTGGTGATGACGCTCATCTCGCGCACCCCGGTCAGGGCCATCTGGAGGGTGCGGGGAATCGGCGTGGCGGTCAGGGTCAGAACGTGGACGTCGGCGCGGATCTGCTTCAGCCGCTCCTTGTGGGCGACGCCGAAATGCTGCTCCTCGTCCACGATCAGCAGGCCCAGGCGGCGGATGGAGACGGACTTGGCGAGCAGGGCGTGGGTGCCGATGACGATATCGACGGTGCCCTCGTCCAGCCCTTTTTTTACTGCGGCGGCCTGCTTGGCGGTCAGCAGGCGGGAGAGTTGCTCCACCCGGACCGGCAACCCGGCGAAGCGGGCGGCGAAGGTGCGGTGGTGCTGGCGCGCGAGCAGGGTGGTCGGCACCACCACCGCCACCTGGGCTCCCGACAGAGCGGCGACGAAGGCGGCGCGCAACGCCACCTCGGTCTTGCCGAAGCCGACGTCGCCGCAGATCAGGCGGTCCATGGGCCGCCCCGAGCCCATGTCCTCGATCACCTCGCCGATCGCCCGCAACTGGTCGTCGGTTTCCGCGTAGGGGAAACGGGCGCAGAACTCGTCGAACAGGCCCTCGGGCGGGGCCAGGACGTCGGCGGTCCGAACCTTGCGGGCGGCGGCCACCTCGATGAGGCGGGTCGCCATGTCGGCAATGCGTTTCTTGAGCTTGGCCTTGCGCGACTGCCACGCCACGCCCCCCAGTTTGTCCAGCGCCACCCCATCCTGCTCGGAGCCATAGCGCGACAGGACGTCGATGTTCTCCACCGGCACGAACAGCTTGTCGCCGCCGTCGTAGAGGATGCGCAGACAGTCGTGGGGGGCTCCGCCGACCGCGATGGCGGCCAAGCCGTCGTACTGACCGATGCCGTGGTCCACATGCACCACCCGGTCGCCCTCGACGAGGGCCGAGATGTCGGCGATGAACTTGTCCGACAGGCGCCGTTTCGTCCGGGTGGAGCGCGCGAGCCGTTCCCCCAGGATATCCTGTTCACCGATGAGGGCCAGGACCGGCGTCGAGAAGCCCCGTTCCAGTCCGAAGGGCAGAACCGCCACCGTTTCCGGCGGCAGGTCCACGGCCTCGGCCCAGGTCTCCACCGTTTCCAGCGGCGCGATGCGGTGCTCGCGCATGACCGAGGCCAGCCGGTCGCGCGACCCGGCGGTGAAGCCCGCGACCGCGACCCGCTTTCCCTCCCGGCGCAGGTCCGCGAGGTGCTCGCGCAGCGCATCGAAGACGTTGCGGTCGGGGTGGGCGCGCACGTCGGCGAAATCCCGGCCGGGACGTCCGTCCGCGTCGGTGACGTCCCCGGCGGGATCGGCGGCGGCAAAGGGCGAGAACTGGACGACCGGACGGAGAGCGAACAGGCGGTCCCACTCCTCGGGGGCCAGGAACAGGTGATGCGGCGGGACCGGGTTGTAGACCACGCCGCCCTCGGTGAATCCCTGGCCCGCTCCCTTGGGCGACAGGCTGGCGCGGGCGTCGTAGTATTCCATGATCAGGTCGAGCCGCGCCTCCCGCGCCTCGTCCACCCGGTGATCGAGGGTGACCGCCGCCTCGGGCGCATAGGCGAACAGGGTGTCCATGCCCGCGTGGAACAGGGGGAGCCAATGTTCCAGCCCGGTGAACCGCCGCCCCGCCGACACCGCCTCGTAGAGCGGATCGGCTCCGCCCGCCGTGCCGAACAGTTCCCGGTACCGGGAACGGAAACGGGCGATGGAGTCGGCATCCAGGAAAATCTCGCTGGTCGGGCGCAGGGAGTGGGACTCGATTTTGCCGGTGGTGCGCTGGCTGACCGGGTCGAAGGTGCGGATGGCCTCCACCTCGTCGCCGAACAGGTCGAGTCGCAGCGGTTCCGGGGTGCCGGGAGGAAACAGGTCGACGATGCCGCCGCGAATGGCGTACTCGCTTGGTTCCATCACCTGCTCGGTTCGGTTGTAGCCGTTGCGCTCCAGGAACGTCCCGAGAACTTTCAGGTCGAGCCGGCCCCCGACCTTGACCGAAAGCCCGACTCCGGAAAACGCCTCGCGGCGCGGCACCCTCTGGATCAAGGCTCCGACCGTGGTGGCGATGATGCGCCCCTGCCCGCGTGGCGGCGGCTTGGAGTTGGCGAGGCGGGTCAACGTGTCCACCCGCCGGCTCATGACATCGGCATTGGGCGAGGAGCGGTCGTAGGGCGCGGTGTCCCAGGGAGGGAACTCCAGCACCTCCAGATCGGGCGCGAAGAAGGCCAGCGCCTCGGTCAGCCGCGCCAGCCGGACCTCGTCGGAGGCGACGTGCAGGATGTCGCCGACCGCGCCGGAACGGGCGAATCCGGCCAGGACAAGGGCATCTTGCCCCTCCAGCACGCCGCCCACGACGGTGCGGCCCGGTGCGGCGAAGAGCGGGCGCGGGTCCATCAGTCGTCCCGGCCCAGGCTGCCCACCAGATCGAACGCCATGAGAAGACGCATCACGTCGGTATCGTGCTCGGGCGGAACCGGACGGCGGCCCAGCCGCCAGTCCATGATGTCGTTGTCCATCAGTTCGAGCAGCGCGTCGAGGCGGTCGAGCTGATCCTCGGACAATCGCGGCAGATAGACCGTGGCGAAACGGCCGAGCAGCAGATCGGCCTCCTTGGTGCCCCGGTGGGCGGCCTGATAGAAAAGTCGCTTGCGTCTGTCGTCGAGGGGCATGGCATCCAGCGTTGCGCAGTTGACGGGGAACCCCAGGATATAGAGGGTTCGCGTCCGTCTGTCAGCCAAAGCAGCGACGTTGACACGCGATGACCCCATGCGCATAACAATTCGGAGCGTTGAGCGAGAGCAAGCACTACGACGTCATGAACGCCCTGGACATGCTGCTGACGGGGTCTTGACGTGTGGCGGAGTCAAGGATCTCCATTCTGCGCCCGGAAAGCCTTTATCCCCTGTTCGCGCCGGTCACCTCCCTGACCGGGGTCGGGCCGCGTCTCGCCAAGCTGTTCGAGAGGCTTGCGGGGGCGCATGTGGTCGATCTGCTGTGGCATCTGCCGAGCGGCCTGATCGACCGCCGCTTCACGCCCAGGGTGGCCGAGGCCCCGGCCGGGGTCGTGGCGACGGTGACGGTCGGCGTCGACGCCCATTTCCCCCCCGCGTCCCCGCGTCAGCCCTATCGGGTGCGCTGCATGGACGAAACGGGCTTCCTGCATCTGGTGTTCTTTCACGCGAAGGCCGATTACCTGCTGAAAGCGTTGCCTCCGGGGGAGACCCGGGTGGTCAGCGGCCGGGTGGAGCATTTCAACGGCGAGGTCCAGATCACCCATCCGGACCATATCGCTCCGCTCGCGGACGCCGTCCGTCTGCAAACCGTCGAACCGGTCCATCCCCTGACCGCCGGTCTGGTGGCGAAGGTGGTCGGCCGCGCCGTGGCCGCCGCCCTGAAGCGCGCCCCCGACCTGCCGGAATGGCTCGATCCGGCCCTGGTGCGGCGGGAAGGCTGGCTGTCCTGGCGCGAAGCCCTGCTGGCCGCCCATGCGCCCCAGGGGGAGGACGATCTGTTGCCCACGGCGGCGGCGCGGATGCGGCTGGCCTATGACGAACTGCTGGCGAATCAGTTGGCCCTTGGTCTGGTCCGGCTGGCGCTGCGGCGGCAGCCGGGACGGAGCGTCGCCGGGGACGGACGGTTGCGGCGCCGGGTGCTGGACACCCTGCCTTTTTCCCTGACCGGCGCCCAGGAGCGCGGGCTGAGGGAGATCGAGGCGGACATGGCGGGCGAAGGCCGCATGTTGCGCCTGCTCCAGGGGGACGTCGGCAGCGGCAAGACGGTGGTCGGGCTGCTGGCCATGTTGAGCGCGGTCGAGACCGGGGCCCAGGCCGCGCTGATGGCTCCGACCGAAATCCTGGCCCGTCAGCACTTCGCCACCCTCTCCCCCCTGGCCGAGACGGCGGGGGCGCGGGTGGCCCTGCTGACCGGGCGCGACCGGGGAAAGGCCCGCGAGGCCACCTTGGCGGGACTGGCCGGCGGGGAGGTGGATATCGTCGTCGGGACCCATGCCCTGCTCCAGGGGGACGTCGCGTTTCGGGACCTGGCCCTGGCGGTGATCGACGAACAGCACCGCTTCGGGGTTCACCAGAGGTTGAACCTGACCGCCAAGGGCCGGGTCCCCGACGTCCTGGTGATGACCGCGACCCCCATCCCCCGCACCCTGACGCTGACCCTCTACGGCGACATGGACGTTTCCCGGCTGGACGAGAAGCCCCCCGGCCGCAAGCCCATCTATACGGTCGTCAAGCCCCTTTCCGCCCTGGACGAGGTGGTCGCGGCCGTCGGCCGCGCCGTCGGCTCCGGGGCCAGGGTGTTCTGGGTCTGTCCGCTGGTGGAGGAGTCGGAGAGCCTGGACCTCGCCGCCGCCGACGCCCGCGAGGCCCATCTCCGCGAGACGTTCGGGCCTCGGGTCGGTCTGGTGCACGGGCGCATGAAGGGGGCGGACAAGGACGCGGTCATGGCCGCCTTCGCCGGCGGCGGGCTCGACATCCTGGTGGCGACCACGGTCATCGAGGTGGGGGTCGACGTCCCCGAGGCCACCGTCATGGTGATCGAGCATGCCGAGCGGTTCGGTCTGGCCCAACTGCACCAGTTGCGGGGCCGGATCGGCCGGGGGGGCGAGCGGTCCACCTGCGTCCTGCTGTACGCCCACCCGCTCGCCGAGACCGCGCGCGCGCGCCTCGCCGTCCTGCGCGAGACCGACGACGGATTCCGTATCGCCGAGGAAGACCTGCGCCTGCGCGGGGCGGGGGAACTGTTGGGCACGCGCCAGAGCGGCCTGCCCGATTTCCGCTTGGCCGACCTCTCCCGCCACGGCGACCTTTTGGCCATGGCCCGCGACGACGCCAAGCTGATCCTGAACCGCGACCCGGAGCTTTCCTCCCCGCGCGGTCAGGCCCTGCGGACGCTGCTGTACCTGTTCGAACGCGACGCGGTGGTCAAGACCCTGCGTTCCGGATGAGCCCAATCAGGCGGAGGTGTCGAAGTGCTTGCCGGCCTCGCCGCCCTCGGGAGTCCGCTCGGGCAGGGGTTCGGGCGGGGTCTCCGGCGCGGGCGGGGCCGCTTGGCGTTTCGGGCCTCCCCGCGACACGATCACCATGGCAGGGCGGATGAGGCGGTCGCGGAGCAGGAATCCTTCCTGAAGCACCTGAACGACGGTGCCGGAGGGAACCGACGGGTCCTCCATCTCCTGCACGGCCTGGTGCAGGTTGGGATCGAAGGGCTGTTGCAGGGATGCGATGCGGGTGACGCCGTTGCGCTCCAGGACGTCGTGCAGCGTCTTCTCGGTCATTTCCACCCCGGTGGCCAGACCGTTCAGCATCTCGTTGCGCTCCCGGGCGTCGGCGGGGACGTGCTGGAGCGCTCTCTGGAGATTGTCGGCGACGGCGATCAGGTCCTTGGCGAAGTTGGCGATGGCGTACTTGGTGTTGGACTCGATGCGGCGGTCGGCCCGGCTCTGGGCGTTCTGGGACTCGGCCAGCGCGCGCAGATAATCGGCGCGCACGGTCTTGAGTTCCGCCTCCAGGGCGTCGATGCGGGTCTGTAGCGCCTCCACGGCGACCGGAGCCGGGGACTCGTCCTCTCCCACCGGGGCGTAACCAGCCGCCGCCAGGGCGGCGTCGATGCCGGAAGGGGGAGCCTCGGGCTGCTCCGGAGGAACTGGGATTTCCTGGGTCATCTCGGGACTTCGCTCCTTAACCAATGAGACGGCCGATCATCTTGGCCGTGTAGTCAACCAACGGAATGATGCGGGCATAATTGATCCGCGTCGGGCCGATGACGCCGATGGCGCCGACGATCTGCTCGTTGCCGTTCCGGTACGGCGCCACGATCATGGAGCACCCGGACAAGGCGAACAACTGATTCTCCGCGCCGATGAAGATTTGGATACCTTGCGCGCCGTTGGCAAGCTCCAGGAGGCGAAGAAACTGCTCTCCGCTTTCCAGGGCCGAGAACAGGATGCGGATCCGTTCCAGTTCATCGACGGCGGTCACGTCCTCCAGCAGATGGGACTGTCCGCGCACGATCAGCGATCCGCCCTTGTTCCCCCCGGCCCAGGTCGCGAGTCCGGCTTCCACCACATGGGTCGTGAGGGCGTCGAGTTGGTGCCGTTTTCCTTCCAGCTCCTTCAAGATGTCGGCCTTGGCCTCCTCCAGGGTCCGGCCGCCGAGGCGGCGGTTGAGGAAGTTGGAGGCCTCGACCAGCGCCGAGGGCGGCAGCCCTTGGGGAACGGCGATGACCCTGTTTTCGACCACACCGTTGCCGGTGACGATGACCACCAGGGCCCGCCCCGGCCCCAGGGCGATGAACTCGATGTGCTTCAGGGGGGATTCGGTCTTGGGGGCCAGCACCAGCCCGGCGCAGTGGGATAGACCGGACAGGGCGTTGACGGCCTCGCCCAGAACCTCCTCCAGGCTGCGCCCGGCGGCCTGACACTGGACGTCGATCCGGTTGCGCTCTTCCGTGGCCAGATCGCCGACCTCCAGCAGACCGTCCACGAACAGCCGCAATCCCGCCTCGGTCGGAAGCCGCCCCGCCGAAACATGAGGGGCGCGCAGAAGCCCCGCGTCCTCCAGGTCGGACATCACGTTGCGGATGGTGGCCGGGGACAGATCGATCCCGAGACGGCGCGCCAGGGTGCGCGACCCGATGGGCTCCCCGGTTTGCACATAGGCGTCCACGATGTGACGGAAGATCTCGCGGGATCGTTCGCTCAACAGGGTAATCGCGGGGGTACTGGGGGTCGCCATGGACAGGAGCCGCTCCTCCGGAATGGCCAGAGACTCTAGTGTCCGCAGATTCGAACGTCAATGGTCCAGCCGTTTTCACGCCCTTGCTTTGGCTGTCGCGCGGGCGTATTCATTCCGGTTCCAGGAATTTCCGCTCCCGAGGATCGCATGCCCGACAAATGGACCCCAGACGGCTGGCGGCAACGGCCGGCTCTTCACCTGCCGACGTATGCCGACCAGGACAGACTCCGCGCCGTGGAGCAGCGGTTGGGAGCGTTTCCTCCGCTGGTGTTCGCCGGAGAGGCGCGCCAGCTCCGCCAGTCCCTGGCCCAGGTGGCGGAAGGAAACGCCTTCCTGCTCCAGGGGGGGGACTGCGCCGAAAGCTTCGCCGAGTTTGCCGCCAACAACATCCGCGACACCTTCCGCGTCCTGCTGCAAATGGCGATCGTTCTGACCTATGGGGCCGCCCTGCCGGTGGTCAAGGTCGGCCGCATGGGGGGCCAGTTCGCCAAGCCGCGGTCCTCCCCCACCGAAACCATCGCCGGGGTCACCCTTCCGGCCTATCGCGGCGACATGATCAACGGGGTGGAGTTCACCGCCGAGGTGCGCGAACCCGACCCCGAGCGGATGGTTCAGGCCTATAACCAGTCGGCGGCGACGCTCAATCTCCTCCGCGCCTTCGCCCAGGGCGGGTATGCCGATCTGAACAAGGTCCACCAGTGGACCCTGGGCTTCCTCGCGGGCAGCCCCCAGGGGGAGCGTTATCGTGGCCTGGCCGACCGGCTGAGTGAAACCCTGGCCTTCATGGCGGCCTGCGGATTGACCTCGGAGGTGGTGCCGCAAATCCGCGAGACCTCTTTCTTCACCTCCCACGAGGCGTTGCTGCTGCCCTATGAGGAGGCGTTGACCCGCATCGATTCGACCACCGGGGACTGGTACTGCTGCTCGGCCCACATGTTGTGGATCGGCGAGCGCACCCGTCAGGTGGACGGGGCCCACGTCGAGTTCCTGCGCGGCGTCGGCAACCCCCTGGGCGTGAAGCTCGGACCCGCGATCCCCGAAGGCGATCTCTTGCGGCTGTGCGACATCCTCAACCCCGCCAACGAGGCCGGGCGTCTGACCCTGATCGTGCGCATGGGCGACGGCATCGACGCCAAGCTGCCCCCGCTCATCCGCGCCGTGCAGAGGGAGGGGCGCAAGGTGGTCTGGGCCTGCGATCCCATGCACGCCAACACCGTCATGACCGACAGCGGCTACAAGACCCGCTCGTTCGAGCGCATCCTGAAGGAAGTCCGCGCCTATTTCGCCATTCACCGCGCCGAGGGCACCCACCCCGGCGGGGTCCATATCGAGCTGACCGGCCAGGACGTCACCGAGTGCATCGGAGGGGCCCAGGCGATCACCGAGGCCGGGCTGTGCGAGCGTTACGAAACCTTCTGCGACCCCCGCCTGAACGCCAGCCAGGGACTGGAACTGGCCTTCCTGGTCGCCGAAGCCTTGAAGGAAGAGCGGGACGCGGCGGCGGCGAAGCGCCGGACGGAATAATACCAAGGCGAAGCGCCGGACGGAATAATACCAAGGCGAAGCGCCGGACGGGATGATACCAAGGCGAAGCGCCGGACGGGGTGATGCAGCCCGCCCGGCGCTTCGGGTCAGCCCTTTTTCTGCTGGTCCACCAGTTCGTCCGCGTAGCCCGAGGAGACCTCCTCCTCCGGGTAGGCGCTGATGTGGTGGATGGCGATGTCCGCCCCCTCGAACTCCATTTCCTCGCTCAGACGGATGCCGACCGCTGCCTTGAGGCCGCCGTAGACGAGGGAGCCCGCCGCGAACGCGAACACGGCCCCCGTCAGCGTCCCGGTCACCTGCGCCCCGAGCGACACCCCGCCCAGGCCGCCCAGCGCCTCGGACCCGAACACGCCGCAGGCAATGCCGCCGAGAAGGCCGCAGAGGCCGTGCAAGGGCCAGACCCCCAGCACGTCATCGATCTTCAAGGTGATCTGGCACAGGTTGAAGGCCCAGACGAACATGGCCCCGGCAAGCCCGCCGGTGACGAGGGCGCCGATGGGATGCATGACGTCGGAACCGGCGCAGACCGCCACCAGACCGGCCAGGGCGCCGTTGTGGACGTAACCGGGATCGTTCCGGCCCGCCAGCAGAGCGGTCAGGATTCCCCCCACCATCGCCATCAGCGAGTTGAGCGCCACCAGCCCGGAAATCCCGCTCATGGTCTGGGCGCTCATCACGTTGAATCCGAACCACCCCACCGACAGCACCCAGGCCCCCAGCGCCAGGAAGGGGATGTTGGACGGAGGAATGCCGATCAGGCTGCCGTCGCGGCGGTAGCGGCCCTTGCGCGCGCCCAGCATCAGCACTGCCCCGAGGGCGGCCCAGCCGCCCACCGTGTGGACGACGACGGAGCCGGCGAAGTCGTGGAACGTCGCGCCGAAGGTCGCCGTCATCCAATCCTGGAAGCCGAGCCGGGTGCCCCAGACCGCCCCCTCGAACGCGGGGTAGACCAGCCCCACCAGAACCGCCGTGGCGATCGTCTGCGGCCAGAACCGGGCGCGTTCCGCGATCCCGCCGGAAATGATCGCCGGCACCGCCGCGGCAAAGGTCGCCAGGAAGAAAAATTTCACCAGATCATACCCCTGGGGCGCGAACCCCCCTCCGGCGACCTTTCCCGTCAGAACCCCGGCGCCCGCGAAGAAATGCACCCCATAGGCGACGCCGTAACCGATGAAAAAATAGACAGTCGTGGAAACGGCAAAATCCACCAGAATCTTCACCAGGGCGTTGACCTGACTTTTCTTGCGGACGGTCCCGACCTCAAGAAAGGCAAAACCCGAGTGCATGGCGAAAACCATGACCGCTCCCAACAGCACGAACAGAACATCGGCGCCCGATCTGGTCGATTCCATGGAGTCTCCCCTTGAGAACAAACAACCGCGCGGAGCGGTCCCCGGAAAACAGGTTCCCGTAGGGCGCAATTCCTGTGCCAGCGCGGGCGCGGCAGGATCACGGCGCGGGATACCTTGGTTTTTCCGAGGGGAGGATCGGACGGATGCGCCCCGTTAGCCTAAACTTTAGTCAATCGCCCCGGTATCTGCCCAACAAACGGACTCGCAAACGACGGACCCCGTTTTCCCCGGAAACAAGCGCATTCAATTCCGGCGGTAAAGATGG
>JADGDA010000062.1 GCA_015228695.1 Alphaproteobacteria bacterium | reverse complement strand
GCGACTCGCAGCGCGTCGCCGCGCAGGTGGCGCCGGGCCATGCGCTTCAAGACCATGTCGTCTCCGGCCTGGAGGCTGAGGTGGACATGGGGCATCAGCCGTTCCTCGTCCCGGAACAGGGCCAGCAGATCGTCGCCGATACCGGCCGGATCGAGGGAGCCGAGCCGCAGGCGTTCCAGTTCCGGGACCTGATCGAGCAGACCGCGCACGGCCCGCCCCAGGTCCGGGCGCCCGCCCAGGTCGGTGCCGTGGGCCAGGTCGACGCCGTGGGAGGCGATGTCGACTCCGGTCAGCACCACTTCCCGGTACCCGTTGGCGACCAGTTCCCGCGTCTGGGCGACGATGCGCGCAAGGGGAACGCTGCGGCCGGGGCCTCGGGCGAAGGGGATGACGCAGAAGGTGCAGCGGTGATCGCAGCCCTGCTGGATCTGGACGAAGGCGCGGGAACGCTCGGCCAGACCGGAGACCACATGGGCGGGAGCCTCGGCCGGCCCCATGATGTCGGCCACCGCCACCCGCGCGGGAAGGTCGGGAACGAAGTTTTCCGCCTTGAGCTTGTCCATGTTGCCGAGGACGCGCTCGACCTCGGGCATGGCGGCGAAGGTCTCGGGGTGGAGCTGGGCGGCACAGCCGGTGACGATGATGCGCGCGCCGGGCCGCTCGCGCTTGAGCTTGCGGATGGCCTGACGGGCCTGACGCTCCGCCTCCCCGGTGACGGCGCAGGTGTTGACGATGACCGCGCCCTCCAATCCGGCGGCGCGGGCGTGGTCCCGCATCACCTCGGACTCGAAGGCGTTCATCCGGCAGCCGAAGGTCATGATTTCGGTGGTCATGGCGACAGGCTCCCGTGCAGGACGCCGGAGAAGCTGGCCGCCACCGGTCCCGTCATCATCACCCGGCCATCGCCGCGCCATTCGATTTCCAGGGAGCCGCCGTCGAGGATCACCTCGGCGCGGCGGTCGGCCAGCCCCCGGCGCGCGGCGGCCACCAGCGCCGCGCAGGCCCCGGTGCCGCAAGCGCGGGTGATGCCGGTCCCGCGTTCCCACACCCGCATGCGCAGGCGGGCGCGGTCGAGCACCTGCACGGCCTCGATATTGGCCCGCTCGGGGAACAACGGATCGTGTTCGAGCACGGGGCCATGGGACGTGAGGTCCACCGCGTGGACGTCGGGAACGAAGAACACCGCGTGCGGGTTACCCATGGAGACTCCGACCGGATCGGCCAGCGGACCCCGGATCAGGGGCAGGTGAAGGGTATCCACCCTCCGGGACAGGGGGATTTCGTCCCATTCGAGTCGGGCCGGCCCCATGTCCACCTCGACCCCTCCGCCCTCCGCCCGCCGGGCGTCCAGAAGCCCGGCGCGGGTTTCGACGACGACGCGGTCGCCGCCGCCCTCGTTCATGACCAGGGCCCCCACGCAACGGGTGGCGTTGCCGCAGGCGGACACCTCGTCGCCATCGGCGTTGTAGATGCTCATGAACACATCCGCCTCCCCGGCGCGGGCGGGACCCATGACCACCAGTTGGTCGCAGCCGACTCCGGTATGACGGTCGGCAATGGCGCGGATCCGGTCCGCATCCAGGGAAAACGCACGCGAACGCGCGTCCAGCACGACGAAGTCGTTGCCGAGACCATGCATCTTGACGAACGGGACCCCGGTGAACCGTAGCATACCCATGACAGGTGGGTTATAGGTGTGTCGCGCGGGGGAAGTCCATAGGGTTGCGGGGCCATGAACGACGACACACCGGACGGGATCGCGGACGCGGAGACGTCCCGCTTTCTGGCGTTTCAGGCCAGGGTCGTCCACACCAACATTTCCCCGGAAAGCCTGCTCGCCACCGACTACATGAACCACTTCAACGAAATCGTGATGCTCCTTGAAATGGTTGCCGACATGCCGGAACTGCTGGACGACTGCCGGGTCTGGCAGCCCAAGGGCTACTGCGACCATTTCCGCGATTCGGGGGTCGCGGACCGGGAACTGGCGATCGAGGCCTACGACGCCGTCCCGCGACGGTTCCGCGAGCCGTTCGAGGAAACGATCGGACAGCTCAACGGGCTGATTGCCCGGGCGATCGAACGTCTGGAAGACGCGCTCGCCTCCAGCGACGAGGAGACCCTGCGCGAGACGGCCTCGGCCTATTCCCGCGCGGCGCAACGGCTCATGGACCGGGCCGGCGCCATCATCCACGGGACCTGCGTCACTCTGCAACAGAGCGAAATCGACGCTCTGCTGGGGATGCGGAACGGGACCTGACGAGGGGCGACATGAAACCGACACGACGCACCATTCCCGCTCTTTTCCTCCTGGCCGCGCTTTTCCCGGCTCTGGTTTCCGCCCCGGCCGCGGGGCAGGATCGGGGCGTCCTCCCCCCGACCGTGCCCATTCCCGACGTACCCGCCCCCGCCCCGCCCCGCCCGGCCGGGGCGCCGCCCGCCGGGGAAGGGCTGGCGGTGCAGATTCCCCCCGGATGGACGCCCCTGGACCATGTGCGCAACGCGAAGGGGGAGGAGCTGTATCTGGTTCCCCCGTCCCAGAACAATCCGAACTGGAAGGACATGATCGCCTACCGCGAGGTCAAGGGATACTCGGGTGGAAGTCCCAAGTCCGTCCTCGAAGGCTCGCTGGAGGCCGGGCGGCAGGGTTGCCCCGGACTGGTGTTCAAGCCGATCCAAGAGGGCAGGGTCAACGGCTACCCGGCGGCGTTCCTGACAGTTTTCTGCCCGTCCGACACGACCGGAAAGGGGGGGGAGATCAATCTGGTCAAGGTGGTCGTCGGCCGGGAGAACCTCTACATGGTCCAGAGGACATGGCGGACCGCCCCGTTCGAGCCCACCCGTCCTCCGGTGGACAGCAAGACCATCGACGTCTGGGTCCAATACCTGAGCCGCCTCAAACCCTGCGACACCCGCGACCCCACCCACCCTTGTCCGGTTCCGGAGAAATAAGGCTCATTTCGGCTTTTGTCGATGGATCTTGGCCAGGGGGTGGCTGGAGCGGACCAGGCTTTTCAGGCGTTCTTCCAGGACGTGGGTATAGATCTGGGTGGTTGCGATGTCGGCGTGTCCCAGCATCTGCTGCACGCTGCGCAGGTCGGCTCCGTGGGCGAGGAGGTGGCTTGCGAACGAGTGGCGCAGGACGTGGGGGGAGACCTGCGACGGCGGGACCCCGGCTTTCACCGCGACCTCTTTCAGCATCTTGGCGAATCCGTCGCGGGTCAGATGGCCCGCCTCGCCCGTGGAAGGGAACAGCCACTTGGCCGATTTCGGACCGGCAAGGAAGCGTTCGCGCACCGTCCGGTAGGCCTTCACCGCCTCCCGCGCCGGGTCGGAGAGGGGGGACATGCGTTCCTTCCCTCCCTTTCCCCGCACGATCATGACCGGCTGGTCGCGGGCCACGGCGGACAGGGGCAGGGAGACGAGTTCGCTCACCCGCAGGCCGGTGGCGTAAAGCAGCTCCAGCAGGGCCACGGCCCGCAGGCCGTGGGGGCCTTCCATCGTCCGTGTCGCGTCCAGCAGGGCCGTCACCTGCTCCTCGGACAGATACTTGGGCAGCGTCCGCCCCAGGCGGGGGCTGTCGGTGGCCGCCGTGGGGTCGTCCTTCCGCAGCCCCTCGGCGAAGAGGAAGCGGTGGAACTGGCGCAGGGCCGACAGCCGCCTTGCGGCGGTGCGCGGGGCCATGCCCGCGTCCGCCATCCGCTTCAGGTAATCCCGGATGTCCGGCGCGGCGGCCTGGTCCACGGCGAGTTCCCGGTTGCGCAGCATGGCGGCGAAGTCGTCCAGGTCGCGGCGATAGGCCTCCAAGGTCCGGGGAGAGGCCCCCCGTTCCACCGCCATCATTTCCAGGAAACGCTCGACGTGCCGGGCGCCGTTTCCCGGACTCACGGTTCCGGGACCCTTTGGGACATGCCGACCAGGGCTTCCAGCGCCAGGGCGCGGCCTTCGCGCTCCAGCCCGATCCGGCGCAGGGAGGTGACGACGTGGTGCAGGGTGACGGGATCGACCGAGGCCGGGTCCTGACCCGCCACCAGCATCAACGTGAACAGCACCGTCTCCCCGACCCGTCCCCCGCTGGAGGCCTGGGCGAGAAGAGTCCATGCGGCGCCGACGGGGGCCTTTCCCGCCGCCATCTGGCCGCCTTCGAGCAACTCGCCCCAGTCCAGGGCGGACACGGGCTCCCCCCCGGCGTCCAGAAGGGTCAGGAGCGCGTGGAAACGCGCCGCCAGCTTATCGGGGGAAAGTTTGCCCTGGGCGGCCCGCCACGCGGCCAGCACCGCCGGATCGAGGGGAGCCGTACCCTTCGTCGGCTGGGCCAGACGGGCCAGGGGCCACAGGGTGTGTTCCGCGCGGGTGGCGTCGTCGGAGCGGGACGCCTGCTCCCGCGCCAGCCCCAGCCACCCGGCGGCCAGATCGGGCTTTCCGGCCGCGTACAGGGCGCGGCCGACGGTTTCGGCGTAGGCGATCAGGTCCGGGGAGGGTTTCAGGGCCTCGGTCATCGGCGCATACACCCGGGCCGCCGTCATGAAGCCGCCGCCCGCGGGCAGATCGAGGGCGCGGGCGAGGGCCCCGGCCTGCGTCTTCGGGTCGGTCTCCGCGAGAGCGGCCTGATACAGGAGCGCGCGCCCCCTCGGTCCCTTGGCCAGCCCCTTGTTCACCTTCCCCGCAGTCTTTTCCTTTTCGTCGAGTTCCACCGAGCGGTACAGGTCCCGCAACGCCTGGACGTCGAAAGCCCCCATGGCCTCGGCCCGTTCGGCGGCCTCGATCCGGAGGTCGCCGAAGGACGCGGGGCCGTTCGCGACCGCGCGCGGAATCGAGGGGGTCCGGGACTTGAGCACGTCCCGGGGAGGCGGAAACCCGGCCGCGTTCAGGGCGGCGATGTGCAGGGGGGTCGGATCGGGCAGGCTTTTCAGGGCAGGCTTCTGCGCGCCGAGCAAGGCCCAGACGGCATCGTGGAAGACGGGATCGTCATGCCCCTGCTCGCGCAGCAGGTCCAGCCCGAGAAACGCCGCATCCCGCGCCCCGGACCGGGCTTGGCACAGAATCAGGTTCTTCCGCCAGAACGGATCGGAGGGGAGGGTGGCCGGAGTCTCCATCCCGTCGCAGGCCGCCTTGAGATTGCCGTCGATGAGGAGGCTTTCCTGTTTGGCTTGGCGCACGCCCCCGGAAACGGACTCCGCCGGAAGGGCGGACGTCATGTCCAGGAAGGCCTTGGTTTCCCCCAGGGAGAGCAAGCCCTGGACCCGGAGCGGCAACAGCGGCTCCCCGTTGTCCTTGTTGTCCTTATTATCTCTGTTCTCTCCCCTGGCGCCGGAGGCCGGGGGCGTCGCGGTCGACAAAAGCAGACGGCTCGCCAAATCGTGCAGGGCAGGGGACGGAGCCCCCAGGGGAAGCCGGGGCAGGAGCCGGCGCACCACCTCGCGGGGGGTGCCCTGCCACATGGTCTTGCCGAACCCGCCGTGGGTGGCGTCGAGCAGGCCGAATCCGTCGGTGTCCATGGACCCGAGACGCTGGGACTCGATGCTTTCGGGGCCGACGGCCGAACGAACCGACTCGCGGGCCGGAGAGGGAGGAGCCGCTGTTTGGGCCTGGGGCTGGGCCTGGGCCTGAGGCTTGGGCTCGGGGGAGGTGGAAGGCGCGTCGGCCCGCATCCAGGGCGGGGTCAACTGGAGCGGGGCCTGGGAGAGGGCCTCCCCCCCCGTCACCGCGAGCACGGCCAGGACCGCCCCGGAAATCAGCATGTGCCGGGGCAGGAACTCAGCGGTCGAGGGTCGCATGGGGAATCGCCTTTTCCACCTTGGTCCTCGGAGCCGGCATGTCCCACATGGCCAAAAAGAGCCCCCCCCCGATCAGGGCGAGAACCACCAGCAAGACGACGATGCGCGCGAGGTTGGACATTTTATCGAAGGCTCCAACGGCTTGGGTTCCAACGGAACTGGACACGGACCTTCCCGACCGATTACAAGCACGGGGAAGACGAAGGCCGATAACCCATGAGCGAGACGGGAAACAGGCATGTCGCGCGGCAGTGTATAGAGTTGCCGTCGCGCTTTCAACGCGGTGGTTGGCGCTCCCCATGAGCGAGGAACATGAGTCCGCCAGAGGATGGCGTTTGCCGCGCACCGTCGCCCTGATCGGGTTGATGGGGGCGGGCAAGAGCAGTGTCGGCCGGCGGGTGGCGACCCGGCTCGGGGTTCCCTTTCTCGACGCGGACGCCGAGATCGAGGCCGCCGCCGGCTGCACCATCGCCGAGGTGTTCGCCCGCGACGGCGAGGCCGCCTTCCGCGACGGCGAGCGGCGGGTGATCGCGCGCCTGCTGGACGGTCCCCCCTGCATCCTGGCGACCGGCGGAGGGGCCTTCATGGACCCGGAGACCCGCGCCGCCATCCGCCGGAACGCGGTGTCGTTGTGGCTGCGCGCCGACCTGGAAACCCTGGTGGGCCGCACCACCGGCCGCACCCACCGGCCGTTGCTGATGCAGGGCGACCCGCGCGAGACCCTGCGCCGGCTGATGGAGGAACGCTATCCCGTCTACGCCGAGGCCGACATCATCATCGACACCAGCGCCGACGTGGCCCGGGAATTCATGGAACAGCAGGTCGCCGAGGCGCTGGAGCGTTACTTCGCAGGAGGAGAATCCCCCCCGTGATCCTCGACATGGACACCCTCAACGTCGGTCTCGGCGACCGTGGCTACGACATCCACATCGGATCGGGCCTTCTCGACCGGGCGGGGGAGTTGATGACCCCGGTTCTGCGTCAGAAGCGCGCGTTCATCGTCACCGACGCCAACGTCGCGCCGCTCTATCTGGACCGGCTGTCCCAGGCCCTGGACAAGGCCGGGATCGCCGCCGGTCGGCTGATTTTGCCGGCGGGCGAGCAGACCAAGGATTTCGCCCATCTGCAACAGGTGCTGGACGCCATGCTCGCGGCCCGGTGCGAGCGCCGCACCATGGTGGTGGCGCTGGGGGGGGGCGTCATCGGCGATCTGACCGGATTCGCCGCCTCGATCCTGCTGCGCGGGGTGGACTTCGTGCAGATTCCCACCACCCTGCTGTCCCAGGTGGACAGCTCGGTCGGCGGCAAGACCGGCATCAACAGCGCCCACGGCAAGAATCTGATCGGAGCGTTCCACCAGCCGCGTCTGGTCCTGGCCGACACCGGCACGCTCGACAGCCTGCCCCGGCGCGAGGTTCTGGCCGGTTATGCCGAGGTGGTGAAATACGGGCTGATCGACGACCCGAACTTCTTCGGCGTGCTGGAAAAGGGCGGCTACACCGTCGCGGAGGGCAACCGGAGCCTGCGCCGCCACGTCGTCTCCGTCAGTTGCACCGCCAAGGCCCGCGTGGTCGCCGCCGACGAGCGGGAAGAGGGCGCGCGCGCGCTGCTCAACCTCGGCCACACCTTCGGCCACGCCCTGGAGGCGGAGACCGGCTACGGCCCGGACCTGCTGCACGGGGAGGCGGTGGCCATCGGTATGGTCATGGCCTTCGATCTTTCGGTCCGCCTGGGGCTCTGCCCGGCCGAGGACGCCGGGCGCGTCCGCGCCCACCTCGCCCGCGTGGGGCTCCCCGTCAAGCCGCGCGACATCGGCGGGCGCGCCTTCGACCCGGAACGGCTGCTCGGCCACATGGCGCAGGACAAGAAAGTCGTGGACGGCCGCCTCACCTTCATTCTCGCCCACGGCATCGGAAAGGCGTTCGTCAGCCGCGACGTCGCCGCGCCCGATGTGCTCGCCCTTCTCGCGGACGCCGTGGCCGCCTGAACCGCGCAAGGAGATCACCGGACCCCATGTTGACCACCATCATCGCCATCTTCGTCCTTCTCCTCCTGTCGGCCTTCTTTTCCGGGGCCGAGACGGCCCTGACGGCCACGTCCCGTCCCCTCATGCACCAATTGGAGCAGGAGGGAAACCGCCGCGCCGCCCTGGTCAACAGGCTGGTCGCCCGCCGGGAGCAACTGATCGGTTCCATCCTGCTCGGCAACAACGTGGCCAACATCCTATCGTCGGCGCTGGCGACCAGTCTGCTGGTCACCGCCTTCGGCGACGCCGGAGTCGCCTACGCCACCCTGGTGATGACGGTCTTCATCCTGATTTTCTCGGAAATCCTGCCGAAGACCTTCGCGCTCCGCCATGCCAACGCGACGGCGCTCGCGGTGGCCCCCTCCGCCAGCCTGCTGGTGAAGGTGCTGTCGCTTCCGGTCAAGGTGGTGCAGGCGGTGGTGCGGCTTTCGCTCCGTCTGCTCGGTGCCGACAAGACCAGGGAGTATGACGCCGCCGCCGTCATGACCGAACTGCGCGGGGTCATCGACCTCCACGACGCCCGGGAGGTCAAGGACGAGCGCGCCATGCTGCGCAGCGTGCTCGATCTGGCCGATGTGACGGTGGGCGAGATCATGACCCACCGCAAGAGCGTCGAGTCGATCGACGGCGGACAGCCCGCCACCGTGGTGGTGGACGCGGTGCTGAACAGCCCCTATACCCGGATTCCCCTGTGGCGGGAAAAACCCGACAACGTCATCGGCGTGGTGCATGCCAAGGCCCTGCTGCGGGCGGTACGCGCTCACGAGGGGGACCTGGACCGGCTGGACGTGGCGGCGGTGGCCTCTCCGCCCTGGTTCGTGCCCGACTCCACCACCTTGCAGGAGCAGCTCCAGGCCTTCCGCGACCGGCGCGAACACTTCGCCATGGTGGTGGACGAATACGGCACGATCATGGGGGTGGTGACCCTGGAAGACATCCTGGAGGAGATCGTCGGCGACATCACCGACGAGCACGACGTCGCGGTCTCCGGCGTCCGCCCGCAGCCCGACGGCTCCTACGTCGTGGACGGCAGCGTCACCCTGCGCGACCTCAACCGCGAGTTCGACTGGAAACTGCCCGACGAGGAGGCCGCCACCATCGCCGGCCTCGTCCTGCACGAGGCCCGGCGCATCCCGGAAATCGGCCAGATCTTCCGCTTCCACGGATTCCGCTTCGAAATCCTGCGGCGCCAGCGCAATCAGATCATCTCCGTGCGCATGACCCCGCTCGAGGACGATGAAACGAGCTGAGATACTGACCGAAAAAAGTTCCGTCATGGCCGGACAGCCGTGGGTTAAGCCCGCGTATGACGTCAGAGGTGCGGCTGCATCAATACGATCCACGAACAGAGCCATTGACAATGACCGCTGGAGCCCGCGACGCCCGGGCTACAGTGCCTCGGCGTTCGTCTCCCCGGTGCGGATTCGCACGACGCCCTGTAGATCGAGGATGAAAATTTTCCCGTCGCCGATCTTGCCCGTGTTCGCGGCGGCCTGGATGGTTTCGACCACCTGGGAGACGATCTCGTCGCCGACCGCGACCTCCAGCTTGACCTTGGGCAGGAAGTTCACCACGTATTCGGCGCCGCGATAGATTTCCGTCTGTCCCTTCTGGCGACCGAATCCCTTGACCTCGCTCACCGTGATCCCTTGGACGCCGAGGGGCGTCAGGGCCTCGCGGACCTCGTCGAGCTTGAACGGCTTGATGATGGCTATGACCAGTTTCATCGGTCTTACTCCACTCTTAGGCGCGGGCGGAGCCGACGCCGTGTTCCGGTCGAGACTGAAGAGCCCAACCCCCGAGAGGAGTTATTCAATAACCGTGCCGCGCCCCGCGAAGGGCGATCCCGCCCTTGGGAGCGCCGCCGCGACCACGACTGCCCGAAAATGAGGCACTCTGCCCAAGCCATGCCACGCCCGACCGGGCAATCCTACGCGGGCGAGCGCGCCGGCAACGCGAGCGGGGCGTTCAAGGCCACCCAGCGGCTTTTCACGGCGGAGGTCAGTTTGGCCATGGCGGCGGTCTCGATCTGACGCGCCCGTTCGCGGCTGATGCCGAAATCGCGGCCGAGTTCCTCCAGGGTCATCGGGGTGTTCGAAAGCTGTCGGGCCTCGATGATGCGGCGCTCGCGCGGGTTCAGGGACTCCATGGACTGGAGCAGAAGCCGGCGGCGCAACGCGCTCTCCTCCCGCTCGCCGTAGACCGTTTCCTGATCTTCCGCCTCATCGACGAGCATGTCCTGCCGCTCGACGGAACCATCCTCGGTGAGGGGAGCGTTGAGGGACTTGTCGGGTCCGGCAAGCCTCCTGTTCATGTCCACCACGTCGTTCTCCGGGACGTCGAGGGCGACGGCGATCCGGCGGACGTCGTCCGGGGCCATCTCGCCCTCGCCGTAGAGGCCCATCTGGGACTTGATCCGCCGCAGCCGGAAGAACAGCTTCTTCTGCGCCACCGCCGTTCCGGTCTTCACCAGCGACCACGAGGCCAGGACATACTCGGTGATGGAGGCCTTGATCCACCACATGGCGTAGGTGGCCAACCGCACGCCCCGCTCCGGATCGAACTTCCTCACCGCCCGCATCAGGCCGATGTTGCCCTCGGAAATCAGGTCGGCGATCGCCAAGCCGTAATGGCGGTAGCCCATGGCGATCCTGGCGACCAGACGCAGATGGCTGGTGACCAGCCGGTGCGCCGCCTCGGTGTCGCCGAAATCGCGCAGGCGCTGGGCCAGTTCGCACTCTTCCCGGACGGTCAGCATCGGGAATTTCCCGATTTCACGCATATAGGCCGCAAGACCGCCGTCCACGGTCACGACCGGCAAGGCAACGCTCCCCATGACATCCTCCTCCGTTATCTCACGAAACGAACCGGCGCGGCCACGGACACGCGGCCACCCGGCGGAACGAGCGGGAAGAACGTCTAGGAAAAAGAAAGGAACCCGATCATCGGTCACATCCTTCATCAAGCAACATGACACAACATGACACGCACCGAACGACCCAGCCCACCCGAAGGTCGAGCCGGAAGGGAACCCGGCCACGAACGACATGCACCGAATTCAACCGATTCCATTGTAGCTCGGGGACGGTTTTCGTCAAGTGCCCATTGACTCCCGGGGTGTTTTGGAATTGACTGACCGCGAGACTGGGCGGTTTGTTGGTTTTTGCGAGGATCTGGAATGGCTGTCGGCACTGTGAAGTGGTTTAACTCCACCAAGGGTTTTGGGTTCATTCAGCCCGAGGACGGATCGAAGGACGTGTTCGTGCACATCTCCGCGGTCGAGAAGGCGGGGCTGCGCACCCTGAACGAGGGTCAGAAGGTCAAGTTCGACCTCGTTGCGGACCGCGGTAAGACCGCGGCGGGGAATCTGTCGCTGGCCGATTGATCTCGGCCACATGATCCCGCGACCCGGGGGGGAC
>JADGDA010000061.1 GCA_015228695.1 Alphaproteobacteria bacterium | reverse complement strand
GGGGCGCATTCTCCAGGTGGGGTCTCCGGCGGCCGTTTACGAATATCCGTCGAACCGTTTCGTCGCCGAGTTCATCGGGGCCGTCAACATCTTCGAGGGCCGCGTCGTCGAGAGCCTGGGCGATAACGTGCTCGTCCACTGCGACGACAACGCCTGCGAACTGCTGATCCACCACGCCCATCCCCTGGAATCCGGGGCGGCGGTCGCGGTCGCGGTCAGGCCCGAGAAGATCACGGTTTCCGAAACCGCCCCCTCCGAGTCCCGCAACCTCGTCCGTGGGGTCGTCGCGGAAATCGGTTATCTGGGGGGGGTGTCCATCTATCATGTGCGGTTGGCCTCCGGCCGGATCGTCAAGGCGCAACTCACCAATCTGGCGCGTCTGACCACGACGCCGCTGGCCTGGGGTCAGGAGGTTTACCTGTCATGGCAGCCGAGCAGCGGTCTGGTTCTGACCTCCTGAGCCCCGTCGTGGGGCTTCTGCGCCGGCACGGGAAGCGGTTGGTCCCCCTGGTGCCGCTCGCGTGGCTCGGGCTGTTTTTCCTGCTGCCCTTCGCCATCGTGCTGAAAATCAGCCTAGCCCAGTCGGTCCTGAGCCAGCCCCCCTATACGCCGCTGTTCGAAATGCTGGACGACGGGTTCGTCCAGTTCCGTCTGTTCCTCGGCAATTACGCCTTTCTGGCGGAGGACTCCCTTTACGTCAGCGCCTATCTGAATTCGCTCAAGGTGGCGGCGGTCTCGACGGCGCTGTGCCTGATCGTCGGCTATCCCATGGCCTACGCCATCGCCCGCGCCAATCCGTCCGTCCGGGTCGTGCTGCTGATGATGGTCGTCCTGCCGTTCTGGACTTCGTTCCTGATCCGGGTCTACGCCTGGATCGGCATCCTCAAGGACGAGGGATTGATCAACAACCTGCTGCTGTGGCTCGGGGTGATCGAGACGCCGATCACGATGCTGAACACCGGGTTCGCCGTCTATGTGGGGCTGGTCTATTCCTATCTGCCGTTCATGGTGCTTCCCCTGTACGCAACCCTGGTCCGGCTCGACCTCACCCTGCTGGAGGCGGCGTCCGATCTCGGGTGCCGGCCGGCGCGGGCCTTTCTGTCGGTGACCCTGCCCTTGTCGAAACCCGGAATCTACGCCGGAGCCCTGCTGGTGTTCATTCCCTCGGTGGGCGAGTTCGTGATTCCCGATCTTCTCGGAGGCCCCGACGTCCTCATGATCGGACAGGTGCTGTGGAACGAGTTCTTCTCCAACCGCGACTGGCCGCTGGCCTCGGCGGTGGCGGTGGCGCTGCTGGGGCTGCTGGTCGGGCCGCTGCTGTACCTGCAAAAGGTCCAGGACCGCCGGGCAGAGGAGGAAGCCTGACATGGCCGGACGGCGCACGTTCCTCCTGTATACGGTGCTGGCGTTCGGCTACGCCTTCCTTTACGGGCCGATTCTGTCCCTGGTGGTGTATTCGTTCAACGAGTCCCGTCTGGTGACAGTGTGGAGCCGTTTTTCCACCAAGTGGTACGGCGAGCTTCTGCACAACGAGCAAATTCTGTCGGCGGCCTGGCTCAGTCTGAAGGTCGCGGCGGCGACGTCGACCTTCGCCGTCGTTCTGGGGACCCTCGCGGCCCTGGCGCTCACCCGCTTCCAGCGTTTTCGCGGGAGAACCCTTCTCTCGGCCACGGTGACGGCCCCCCTGGTGATGCCGGAGGTGATCACCGGCCTGTCGGCGTTGCTGCTGTTCGTCGCCATGGAGGAGGTTCTGGGATGGCCGCCCGGCCGGGGCACGACGACCCTGGTCATCACCCATGTGACCTTCTGCATGTCCTATGTGACGGTGGTGGTGCGTTCGCGGCTGTCGCAGGTGGACGTCTCGATCGAGGAGGCGGCGCTGGACCTCGGAGCGCGGCCGGCGAAGGTGTTTTTCGTCATCACCCTGCCGATGATCGCCCCCGCCCTGGCGGCCGGCTGGCTGCTGGCGTTCACCTTGTCGCTCGACGATCTGGTGGCGTCGAGCTTCGTGTCGGGTCCGGGATCGACCACCCTGCCGATGGTGGTCTATTCCAGCGTCCGGTTGGGGGTGAGCCCCCAGATCAACGCCCTCGCCACCTTGATCGTGGTGATCGTCACCCTCGCCATCAGCGTGGCCGGATGGATGATGTACCGCCGGGACGTGCTGCGCCAAAGGGACGTCCAGCGGGCGCTGGCGGCGGAAAAGGGGTGAGCGCCGTCGCCGCCCTGGTGAAGCCGTGCTGACGCGGGCTGGCGTTTTCGCGGGGGATTGGGTATATATCGGTCGGCCTTTTCATCAACCGGACGGAGATCGTTATGTCGTCGTCGTTCGACAACCCGGTCCTGGTCGCCGCCGCGTTACAGGCGTCCGCCATCGCCCTTGCGGGGAACGAAAGCTACGAGTCGGCGCGCGGCATCGCCACTCTGGCCAAGGAAATCCTGGAGGAGTGGGACCGGGTTCTGATGAACATGCCCCACCTCAGCCGCCGCCGCTGATATCAGAACGGGAAGATGATGTCGAACACCTGCTGGCCGTAGCGCGGCTGCTGGAGGTCGCTCATGCTGCCCCGACCGCCGTAGGAGATGCGCGCCTCGGCGATCTTGTCCCAGTTGACCGAATTGTCCGAGGCGATGTCCTGGGAACGGATGACGCCGGTGACGCTCAACTCGCGCACCTCGAAATTGACCCGGATTTCCTGACGGCCGGCGATGACCAGATTGCCATTGGGCAGAACCTGGATGATGACCGCCGCGAGGCGCAGCTTGATGGTCTCGTCACGGTCGATGACCCCGGTCCCGGTATAGGTGCTGTCGCTGCCGAAATCGACCAGGGTGGCCGGATTGATCCCCTGGGGCAGGATCTTGGAGAGCTGGCCCTCGTAACCCAGGAGAGAGGTCAGATTGGCCGTTTCCCGGGCCTGGTCGCGATCACGGGTGGTTTCATTGTTGAGGGTGGCCTTGTCGTCGGTGATGTTGACGACCACGGTCAGAATGTCGCCGACGTCGGCCGCGCGCTGATCCTTGAAAAACGCCCGCGCGCCGGGCCGCCACAGGGAATTGGGATTGGGCAGGGACACCACCGGGCTCGGCATGGGCATGCTCACGGGCTTGTAGTCGCGCTCCTGGGTCGGGTTCTTGATTTCACTCAACTGGGGCTCGGAGCCGACGTCGGCCAGACGGTTCAGCATGTTGCACCCGGCAAGGGCCGTCGCCGCCAGCAGGGTGGCCGCGAGGCGAAGGGCGGGGGGGCGGAAACGGGCGGTCATGGCCGTGGCCTCCTTGGACAACCGAACTAGTACAGCGACGCGACGCTGGCCGTCGTCCGCACGATGACGACGTCACCGGAAGCGACGGTTGCGAGAACCGGATGCTTGCTGATGGTATTCTCGACCTGGATAGCGGCGCCCTTGACCCCGTCCTCCAGGGCGCGGCCCTGGACGGTGAGGGTCATGGTCGGGGTCTTGAGCATCATGGTCACCAGGGATCCCTTCGCCACCAGGACGGGCGGCTGAATGTCGCCGATGCGCAGAGGCACACCCTCGCGGAGAAAACGCACCGGCGTCAAGCCGATAATGTGATCGATATCCGTCACCGTGTCGCGGCCGACGTCGTTGGCGCGGATGCGGGTCCACTGGATGTCGGAGGCGGTAAGAATGTCGCCCTTCTTCGCCCCACGGGACAGGACCGGGACTTCCGTGGTCGGATGCACTTGGCCGCTGATGCGGGTGCGGACCGAGTCGGCGGACCCCGCCGCGACGACCGCGACACAAGAGAAGCGCTGGGAGGTCCGGTCGATGACGACATCCTCGATCGTCACGGTGGGATCGGTGTTGGCGGGGACATGCATCCGCAACTCGCGCTGGCCCAGGGACATCTCGGCGTCCTCGGAAACGCCCTTCTCGCCGAGGGCGGCCCTGATGGCGGAGCGGATTTCCTCGTCGGAGACGGTGACGCTCGCCCGCTCGACCACCGCCCGGTCATTTTTGCCTATCGGCCGCCATTCGAGACCATAGGCCCGCGCCAGCTTGTAGAGCCAGACGGCGTCGAGGCTGGTGCGCTTGCCGGGAGCGGGCGCCTGCACCACCTGCCGGTCGGCATAGGCGCCGGCGCCTTCGAACAGATCCCCGAGGCGGACGTGGGTGTCGTCCACGGTGACGAACTGCCGCAGGGTGGCCAGGGGCAACGGCGCTTTCTCCGCGAGATTTCCCTGGGGGGCGCCGGCACGGGCGGGAAGCGCCGCGAAGGCCAGTCCGATCCCAAGAGCCAGAGCGATGATCCTCATGATGCGTCTCCGTTGCCTGCCGAACGTCGAAAGCCGGTTACTTCGTGTTTACGACCGTGGACATCATGTCGTCGGAAGCCTTGATGACCTTGCTGTTCATCTCGTAGGCGCGCTGGGCGCTGATGAGATTGGTGACCTCGGCGACGACGTTGACGTTGGAGGTCTCCAGGAACCCCTGGAGGATGGTGCCGTAGCCGGGCGATCCCGGATTGCCGGACACCGCTCCGCCCGAAGCCGGCGTTTCCTTGAGCAGATTTCCGCCCATCGCCTCCAGCCCCGCCTCGTTCGGGAACACGGTGGTCTGGATCGTGCCCACGGACGACGGGGTCACCTGGCCGTCGAGCTTGACCAGGACCTGCCCCGAATTGTTGATCGACACGCCGATGGCGTTGGTCGGGACGGTGATGCCGGGCAGAACCGTGAACCCCTCGTGGGTGACGATCTTGCCGTCCGGGGCCAACTGGAACGAACCGTCCCGCGTGTAGGCGATCTCGCCGGAGGGAAGCTGGACCTGGAAATAGCCCTTGCCCTGGATGGCGACGTCGAGGGTGTTGTCGGTGTTGAGCAGGCTGCCCTGCTCGGTGATCCGGTACACCGCGACGGTCTTCACGCCCAGGCCGACCTGAACGCCCGCGGGAACGATGGTTCCGGCGTCGGACGAGGCCGCGCCGCCGCGCCGCAGGTTCTGGTACAGGAGATCGTTGAACTCCGTCCGCCGCCGCGAATAGGCCGTGGTGTTCATGTTGGCGATGTTGTTGGAAATGACCTCGACGTTGGTCTGTTGCGCCTGCATTCCCGTAGCTGCGATATTGAGCGACCTCATGGGAGGATTCTCCTCTGATCCCTAGCGTCAGTTGACACGCGAAATGATATCGACGGCCTTGCGCCGACGCTCGTTCTCGGTCTCGATCATCTTGTTTGCGCTTTCGTAGGCCCGCTGGATTTCGATCATCCGGGTCATCTCCTGGATCGGGCTGACGTTGGATTCCTCGATGGCGCCCTGGATGACGTCGGGGCGCTGGAGATCCTCGGCGTTCTGGTCCGTGCTGTATAGGCCGCCGCGCACCTTGCGGAGGGACTGATCGTCCTCGAACTTCACCACGCGCAGACGGCCGACCTCGCCATTTTCCGTCCTGACGGTGCCGTCGTGGTTGATGGTGATGCTGGTCTCGTTGGGGGCGAAGAAGAACGGAAGATCCTGGGTGGACAGAACCGGAAGCCCCTCGCCGGTGACGAGCTGCCCCGATTCGTTGAGCTGGAGATGGCCGCCGCGGGTGTATTGCTGGCTGTCCCCCGCATCGACCACCAGATACCCCTCTCCATTCATGGCGACGTCGAGCGGGTTGCCGGTGAACGACATCGCTCCGTCGCGGGTATCCCGGAACACGCCGATATCCTGCACGAAGGAAAGCTTGTCGTCGAACGGGCGTTCGTTGTTCTGGGTCTTGACCAGATATTCGACGAACACGGGCTGCTCCGTCTTGAACCCGACCGTATTGGCGTTGGCGAGGTTGTTCGCCACAATTTCCATCTTCCGGGCCAGGGCGCTTTGCCGGGAGAGTGCGATGTATGACGTGTTGTCCATGGGCGACCCCTTGATCTTCGGCTCGTTCCGTCTTTCCGCCCTTCAGGGATGCACCAGCCGTGCCAACACGGTAAATCGTTTATTTTCAAATGACTACATCTTTGCCGGCGTCCTTCTCCTCCCCGGACGGCGGCACATTCCGTCGGTGGGGCGGCAGTTCTTGCCGATTGTGGGAAGAACGGTCCGGAGGGGCTCCGACCTCAACCTATTGTTAACCTGCGCGGCATAGAATTGGTCGCGCGGCCCGCGGGCGCGCCGGTGTGCCGTATGTCCCAGGGGGATAGAGATGGGCGAAGATGTTGACGAGGATTTAGACGACGACGGCGACGTCTCCGGGGGTGACAGTCCGGAGCGATCCTCCTCGGCGGGCATGTCGCCCGCCAAGAAGAAGCTCGTCATGATCGCGCTCGCGGTTGTTTTCCTGCTGGTCTCCCTCGGCGGGGCGTTCTTCATGGGACTCATGGACCCGTTGTTCGCCCTGTTCGGCGGCGGCGAGAAGCAGGACCACGGGGAGCAGATGGCGGAGGAGCACGGCGGACCGCCCGTATTCCTGGACCTTCCGGAGATGCTGGTGAATCTGAATTCCACCGGCCGCAAGAAGGTGTTCCTCAAGATCCGGGTCAAGGTGGAGATCAGCAACATCGCGGCGCAGCCCATGATCGAGGAACTTACCCCGCGCATCGTGGACAATTTCCAGGTCTATCTGCGCGAGTTGCGGCTGGAGGACCTCCAGGGGGCGTCCGGGATGTATCGGCTCCGCGAGGAGTTGCTGAACCGCGTCAACACCGCGATCAAGCCGGCCAAGGTCAATGATGTGCTGTTCCAGGAAATGCTCGTTCAGTAAAGGCCTGCGGAAATGACTCCCATCGACGGCAATCCCGAAGACGACGAGAGCCTGATGAAGGAGTGGGGCGTGGGCGCCGACGGCGAGGGTGCCGCCCCGGCCGAGTCCCCCGCCGCTGCCGGCGAGGGCGCCCAGGACGACATGGCCGCCGAGTGGGAGGCCATGCTGGGCGCCGACGACGAGGACGGCGGCGTCGCGGAGACCATGGGGGGCGGGCGCGAATCCACCCGCGTGCTCAATCAGGACGAAATCGACAGCCTGCTCGGGTTCGACGAGGGTCAGGACGAAGGCGGCGACCGGGCCGGCATCCAGGCCATCCTCAATTCGGCCCTGGTGTCCTATGAACGCCTGCCGATGCTTGAGGTCGTGTTCGACCGGCTGGTGCGCATGATGTCCACCAGCCTGCGCAACTTCACCTCCGACAACGTCGAAGTATCGCTGGACAACATCCTGTCCCTTCGTTTCGGCGACTACCTGAACTCGATTCCCCTGCCCGCCATGCTGGCGGTGTTCAAGGCGGAGGAGTGGGACAACTTCGGGCTTCTGACCATCGACTCCTCGCTGATCTACTCGATCGTGGACGTTCTGCTCGGCGGGCGGCGCGGCACGGCGGCGATGCGGATCGAGGGCCGTCCCTATACCACCATCGAACGCAATCTGGTCGAACGCATGGTGCACGTGGTCTTCTCGGACCTGTCGGCCGCGTTCGACCCCTTGAGCCCGGTGACGTTCCGGTTCGACCGCCTGGAGACCAATCCCCGGTTCGCGGCCATTTCCCGGCCCTCGAACGCCGCGATCGTGGCCAAGTTGCGGATCGACATGGAGGACCGGGGCGGAAAGCTGGAGCTTCTGATCCCCTACGCGACCCTGGAGCCGGTGCGCGAGCTGCTGCTTCAGATGTTCATGGGTGAGAAATTCGGCCGTGACTCGATCTGGGAAACCCACTTGGCCGAGGAAATGTGGTTCACCGACGTCGAACTGGAGGCCGTTCTGGACGAGTTGACCATGCCGCTCAGCCGAATCCTCGATCTCGAAGTGGGGTCGCGCATCATGCTGAACGCCACCCCCAATTCCCGGATCACACTCAACTGCGGCGACGTGCCGATGTATATCGGCCGCATGGGACGCAAGGGCGCCAACATGGCGATTCGTATCGAAGATCACGCGAAGTAGTAGGCTTGCATCATGACACCGAACATGATCCTGGATATCGTCATCGTGGTGCTTCTGGTGCCCACCATCGTGTTCGCGATAACGCTGAACAGCCGCCTGAATGCGTTGCGCAAGAACAAGGACCAGTTGGGCCGCCTGATCAACAGCTTCAACGAGGCCACCATCCGCGCCGAGGCCGGCATCCCCAAACTCAGGAAGGCGGCGGAAGAGGCGGGACAGGCGTTGCACGACCAAGTGGAGAAAGCGCGGGCCTTGCGCGATGATCTGGCCTTCATGGTGGACCGGGCGGACAGCATGGCGAACAAGTTGGAAGGGACGGTCCGGACCGCCCGCAACGAATCCAGACCCACCCCGACTCCGGCGGCTCCCCGGCCGTCGCCCACCCGCAGGACGATCGGTTCCGCCTCCGCGCCGCTGACGGCCGGGATGGACGCCGAACCGGACGAGGATGACCGCTCCGAGGCGGAGCGGGAGCTTCTCCGGGCTCTGCAATCCGCGCGATGAAGGAGACTGCCGTGCAAAAGAAACCGCCGCAGCAACCCAGAGTCCCGCGACTTCGCCTGTTGCCGTTCCTGATCTTCGCCGCGGTGCTGATGATGACCGTCAAGCTGGGCGGCATCTGGGAGGGTGTGAACGGCAGCCGCCGTCAGGTCACGGTGGAGCAGTCGAAAGCGCTTGCCCAGCCCTCGGCGCCGGAGGCTCCGAAAACCGCGGTGGCCTCCCTCCCCGCCGCCGAATCTCCCCGTGAGAAGGCCTCGGGGAAGGCCACGGAGAAAGCCGACGAGGGGAAGCACGGGGCTCCGCAGGACCTCGGCGACCCGGCCTCCTTCACCCAGAACGAAATCGACCTCTTGCAGAAGCTGGCGGCGCGGCGCGAGGAACTGGACGGGCGGGGGCGGGAACTCGACGCCCGCGACGCCCTTCTCAACGCGGCCGAGGAGCGCATCGACCTCAAGATCGGCGAAATCAAGACGCTGGAGGAGACCATCCGCAAGCTGATCGCCCAATACAACCAGCTTGAGGACAACAAGGTCAAAAATCTTGTCGGCATTTACGAGAAGATGAAGCCAAAGGACGCCGCCCGCATTTTCAACGAACTTGAAATGCCGACCCTGCTGGCGGTCATCGAGCGGATGAAGGATACGAAGACGGCGCCGATAATGGCCCAAATGGACTCAGCCAAGGCGAAAGCACTGACATCGGAGCTGATTCAACGGAATCGGCTTCCCGTGCCCGCCGAAGCGGGTCAAGACGAGCAGTGAGGACTGAATTGTCTTGCCAGCCCCCTTCGCCGTACCATATCAAGACGCCCACCAGGGACACAACCTGGAGGGTTTTGCTTGAGCGGACCTTGAGCGGAGTTGTTGATGGCTGTTGATAGAGACATGTCCGTGTTGATTGTGGACGATTACAAGACCATGCTCCGAATTCTCCGCAATTTGTTGAAACAGCTCGGTTTCAATAATGTCGACGAGGCCGTCGACGGCGGTTCGGCGTTGCAGGTGCTTCGCTCCGGGGCCAGCTATGGACTGGTCATTTCCGACTGGAACATGGAGCCCATGAACGGTCTGCAACTCCTGAAGGAGGTGAGGTCCGACCCCAAGCTCCGGTCCATGCCGTTCATCATGGTCACGGCGGAAAGCAAATCAGAGAACGTCATCGCCGCCAAGCAAGCCGGCGTTTCCAACTACATCGTCAAGCCGTTCAACGCGGCGACGCTGAAGGCGAAAATGGCCAGCGTTCTTGGAGAATTCTAACGGAGTATGCCGATGCCCGGCGAAGAGATCGATCCGGAACTGGCGCGACGGCTGAGGGCGTTGCACCAAGAGGGGGGCGGGTTCGTCCGCATCGAGCAGATCGCCGGAGTCATCGGGGAGTTGCTGGAGCGGATCCGGGAGGAGCATTCGCGGCAGGAGGTCTTCCTCTACCGCGAACTGGGAGGGCTTTCCGAGTACATCAAGGCCATCAAGGCCGAGATCGCCGCCTTGAGGCCATACGAGATCCAGAATCATTACCTCCAGGTGGCGAGCGACGAACTGGACGCCATCGTCGATGCGACCGAAGCGGCGACCCATGCCATTCTGGGCGCGGCCGAGGAGATCGAGGACATCGCGGGCCGGCTGGACGACATGGAGGCCGTGCGGCTCACCGAAATCGCCACGCGGGTCTACGAGGCGTGCACCTTCCAGGACATCACCGGCCAGCGCATCGGCAAGGTCGTCAGGGCGCTGAAGGTGATCGAGGAACGGGTCATGACCCTGGTGGCCGCCTTCGGCCCCGGCGTCGAGGAGCGGGCGGAACGGGGGGAGGCGTCGGCGGGAGCGGCGGAACTCCTGAACGGCCCCCAACTCGGCGGCGACGCCAGCCGTCAGGACGAAATCGACGCCCTTTTTTCTGGAAACGGCTAGCCTTTCATGGAAACGCATCGTCAGCCAAGCCAGTTCGACGCGGGGGACGACGGCCTCGGACCTCCGGGCGGCACGGGGAGGTAGGGGCGTGCGTTCAAGGATCGTCGCCTTTCTGCTGGTGTTGGTCGGGATGCTGGCCCACGGTGAAGCCGTGGCCCAGAAGCTCCAGCCGCGCATGGCCGCGCACCCCGGTTTCGGGCGCATGGTGTTCGACTGGAATGGCCCCGTCGATTACTCCGCCAGAATCGAGGACCGCAATCTGATCGTGACCTTCGCCCGGCCGTTGCCGGGAGAAGTGGGGGGGCTTCCCGGTCCCCTCGGAAGCTACGTGCGCGGGGTCCAGGTGAGCCCCGATAAAAAGACCTTCGTTTTTCCCCTGGCGGGCAACGGGAACTTCAAGGTGAGGGCGTTCACCAGCGAGGGTTCCGTGGCCGTGGACATTTCCGACGGCGGAACCGCGAGTCCCGCCCCGGCCCAGCCCCAGACTCCGGCTGCTGCCCCGGCTCCTGCCCCCGCCCCCGCGCCTTCTCCCGGCAAGACGGCGGCGCAGACTCCGCTGGTGCCGGTTCGTGTCGGCGACCATCAATCCTTTTACCGCGTGGTGTTCGACTGGCCGGTTCCGGCTCCTTACGACATCAAGGAAGAGCCCGGAAAGGCCGTCGTCACCTTCTCCAAGGGGGGGCGCATCGACGCGGGGCAGGCGCGCCGCAATCTGCCCGATGATCTGAAGGCCATGGACGTCGAGGGCGACGCCTCCCGCACGGCCGTCTCTCTGCAAATGCCCCCCGGGGGAAGCCTGCATCACTACCGCAGCGGCAACGTCGTCGTCGTGGACGTGATCCGCCCCAAGCCCGGAAGCCTCCCCAAGCAAGCGGCAACGCCCCCGTCCAAGCCCGCCGAGGAGGCCCGCCCCGCCCCGGCGCCGGCCCCCCCGCCCCAGGTGGCCGCCCCCCCCCCCCCCCCCCCCGCCCCCCCCCCCCCCCCCCCCG
>JADGDA010000060.1 GCA_015228695.1 Alphaproteobacteria bacterium | reverse complement strand
GAAAGTTCTTGGACTTTCCGGGGACCCAGCCCGCAACGCGGGCCGGCGCTCCTGCGCCGAAAGCCAAGGCCGGAGGCCGCCCGGCGATTGAGGGCAGGTCTCAGGAAAGTTCTTGGACTTTCCGGGGACCGTATCAGTACAGCGGCTTTTCGAAGCTGGTCGGCGCGGGGCTGATTTCCGTCGGGCCGCTGGCCGTCACCTCCATGACGGCCAGCCCCCGCTCCGTCGTGCCGTCCGGGCGGAAGCGGAAGATCCCGTCCACGCCGGCGAAGCCCGAATCCGCAGTCAGGGTCGGCAGATCGAATTTCGGCCCCCCCGGCGCCCGAGCGAGGGTCGCAACCAGGGCGATGGCGTCGTAGGCCAGGGACGTGTTGTCCGGCGGCGCCGCTCCGAACACTTGGCGGTAACGGGTGGCGAAGGGCTTTTGCAGGGGACCGGACGGAACCGCGTACCAGCCTCCGACCAGGGCCGGCTCGCCGGCGAAGGTGGTATCCGCCCACAACAGGGTCCCGAGCAGCCGGACCTTTTGCAGATCGACCTCGAAATAGGGCAGCAACGACGCCAACGCCTTCAGCCGGGGCCCCTTGTCCGGGACGAGGATCGCGTCGAAGGCATGACGCGCGGCGACCCGGCGCACCGTGGGCGAGTGTTCGGGGGCGGCCGGGTCGTAATACTCCACCTCCGTCACATTGCCCCCCGATGCGGTCACGGTCTCACGCAACGCCGCCGTCACGGTCCGTCCGTACTCGGTGGAGGGGGCCAGCGCCGCGAACCGGGTCAACCCCTGGCTCCGCGCGTGCAGGGCGACCCTTTGAACCTGTTGACGGGGAAGGAAACCCATCAGAAAAACCCCGGGACCGGCGGCGGCCGTGTCCGTGGAAAAGGCGATGACCGGGACTCCTCCGTTCCGGGCCAGGGGGGCCACCGCCTTGACTGCGGCGGAAAAGACGGGACCGACGATCAGACGCGCGCCCTCTTGCAAGGCCGTCGCCGCCGCCGTCGCCGCCCCCTCCGCTGAACCGCCGGTATCATAGACCTGAAGCACGAAATTGGCGTCCGCCGAGTCGAACAGGGCCAACTGCGCGCCGTTCAACATGGCTTCGCCGACGCCGGACGACGTCCCCGACAGAGGCACGAGCAGCGCCACCCGGACCGGACCCGCCGGAACTTGAACCATCGTGGAGAGCGCGCCGTTCTCCGGCCCGATCGCCGTCGGTGCCCGGCTCGCAAGGGGAACAAGGGTGGGAACCGAGGGCGGAGCCGGCGCCGCCACCACGGCGGGCAGGGGCGCCGCCTGAACCTCGGGCTGAACCTTGGATTGAACCTCGGGCGCGGGCTTGGCCGGAGACGGCGGCGGCCTTTCTCGACTTTGGGTCTGGGCCCGACTTTGGTCCTGGGAATGGCCGAACGGCGATGGTATCTGTTCGCAACCGCCCCCACCCACCACCAAGGCAGCCAGCAATGGCACGACGGCAAAGCGGAACCGGGAGAAAATCGCGCGAGGCACCTTTGCCCTCCAGCAGGAACGGGGTTGGCATTGCACGCCCCGAGCCTACCGGGGACGGCGCGGGAAGTAAACGGGAAGCCGGGCTTTGGATCGTCGCAACCCCGATCGGCAACGCCGGAGACATCGGCCGGCGGGCGCTGGAGGTGTTGCAGTCCGCCGACGTGGTCGCCTGCGAGGACACGCGGGAAACCGGGAAGCTGTTTTCCATGCTGGGCGTGCATACGCCGTTGACGCCTTACCACGATCACAATGCCGATGCCGCGCGCCCGCTCCTGATCGAGCGCATGCTCCGGGGCGAGTCGGTGGCCCTGGTCTCCGACGCCGGAACGCCGCTGGTGTCCGATCCCGGCTACAAACTGGTCCGCGCCTGCATCGCCCACGCCATCCCGGTCACTCCGGTTCCGGGGGCCTCGGCGCTGCTGGCGGCCCTGACCGTTTCCGGCCTGCCCACGGACCGGTTTCTGTTCGCGGGCTTCCTGCCCTCCCGGAAGGGCGCGCGGCGCGCGGCGCTGGCGGAACTGGCCGATGTTCCGGCGACGCTGGTTTTCTATGAATCGGCCCGCCGCCTTCCCGATTCCCTCGCCGACATGGCCGAGGTTCTGGGGGCGCGGGAGGCCGCCGTGGCCCGCGAACTCACCAAACTGTTCGAGGAGGTGCGGCGCGGCCCCCTCCCCGCCCTGGCGGATCATTACGCGGAGGCGGGACCGCCCAGGGGCGAGGTGGCGCTCGTGGTCGGTCCGCCGCTGGCGCGGGCGTTCGACGCCGACGATCTGGACCGCCGCCTGCGCCAAGCCCTGGACGGAGCCAGCGTCCGCGACGCCACGGATGCGGTTTCCACCGCGACGGGCCTGCCCCGCCGTCAGGTCTACGCCCGCGCCCTGGCCCTTTCCTCCGGAGAGGAACCGTGACCGGCCGGGGCTCCTCCGAGCGCCTGGGACGGAGCGCCGAGGGGTGGGCGGTTCTGGCCCTGCGGCTCAAGGGCTTTCGGATTCTGGCGCGCCGCTTTTCCATCGGCCGGGGGGCCGGAGCGGGGGAAGTGGACATCGTCGCCCGGCGCGGCCGCGCCCTGGCCTTCGTCGAGGTCAAGGCCCGCCCCTCCCTCGCGGACGCCGCCTACGCCATCACCCCCCACCAACGCCGCCGCATCGAGCGCGGAGCCGAGGCGTTCCTCAAGTCCCATCCCGACCTCGCCGGCCTGGAAACCCGCTTCGACGCGGTGCTGGTCGTCCGGGGACGATGGCCCCGGCATCTTGCCGACGCTTGGCGCACGGGAGACTAACCCCACCATGGAAACCGCCGCCATCGAGGATTTCTACGCCCGCCTCCACGCCCGCGACCCGGAGCCGAAGGGCGAGTTGGAGTCCGTCAACGCCTATACCCTGCTGGTGGCGGTGGTGCTGTCCGCCCAGGCCACCGACAAGGGCGTGAACAAGGCCACCCGTCCGCTGTTCGCAGTGGCCGACTCGCCCGAACGCATGCTGGCCCTGGGAGAGGAGGGGTTGAAGGAGCACATCAAGACCATCGGCCTGTTCAACACCAAGGCCCGCAACGTCATGGCCCTTTCCCGCATCCTGGTTGATTCCCACGGCGGCGGGGTGCCCCATGACCGCGAGGCCCTGGAAGCTCTGCCGGGAGTCGGCCGCAAGACCGCCAACGTAGTCCTGAACATCGCCTTCGGGGAGCCGGTCATCGCCGTCGACACCCACATCCTGAGGGTCGCCAACCGGACCGGACTGGCCCCCGGCCGCACACCGCTGGAGGTGGAGCGGGGGCTGGAAGCGGTCACGCCCGAACGGTACCGCCTCCACGCCCACCACTGGCTGATCCTGCTCGGACGCTATATCTGCAAGGCGCGCAAGCCGGACTGCGACCGCTGCCCAGTGCAGGACCTCTGCCGTTTTCAGACCGGCGGTCCCTGATACCAGCGGTCATTTCGGACCGGCACCGTCAAGCCCCTTCGGCTTCCTCTTCATCGACGCGGCCCACCTCCGGGCCCCATTTGTCCACGAGGGTCCGCTGCACCCCGCGCAGGCGGGCGATGCGCCGGCTGGCCGACAGGGTCATGAACACCGTGACCACCGGAGGCAGCGTCGAATACAGCAGCCAGCCGAAGCCGGAACTCCCGTACATCACCATCAGGGTGACGACGCTCCCCAAAATCTCGAACACCTTGCCGTAGGATTGGCCGCTGACCCACAGATCGAGCAGATAGGGGGACGTGCCCGCGAAATTCATCCCCCCGACGCAAAGCCAGGCGAAGCGGTTGGGTCCCCGCTCCGCCAGCAGGGCGGCAAAGGTCGGCAGCATGGCGAAAAACAGCAGGATGATCGTGGGAAGAAACATGAAGGCCGCGGGAAGGCCGAGGACCCACAGAAGAATCCCCATCCCCCCAAGACCCGACTTCTTCGGCTTTCCGACCTGTTTTCTCGCCTGGGGTTTCGCCATGACCTAAAACAGCCTCACGAACATGAGAATTCCAAGCGTCAGCAACCCGATCACGACGGAGACCAGAGCCGCCGCCTGCTGCCCGGTTCGTTCCGCCTCCTTCTCCCGCTCCTTGCCCCCGCGCTCCAGCGACACGACTTCCCTCTCGGTCTCGGCGAATTCCGCCTTCGCCCGGGAGAAACCATCCCGGTCCTTCTGCCGCTCCTCGACGTTGTCGAGGAACGCGAACATTTCGGGCAGGCTCCCCTTCTGAATAAGGCGCGGAAGTTCGCGGTCGACCTGTTTCTTGCGCTCGGTGCTGTGATAGCTCTTGATCAGCGGGGTCATCTGACTGGCGGCCCAACTCGCGAGACCGAGAAGGGCCTCCTGGCCGCCGCGATATTGAAGCACGGCAAGCAGGCTGAGCATGCCGGAGCACGCCCGCTCCGGCGTGCTGTCGTTCAGGGCCGAGAATTGGGGGTCGAGATCGTACCCGAAGTGGGTGGCGATGAAGGCCGCGATATGGGCGTCGACGGGGGAGCGCGAGTGCTCCACCCTTTTCGACGCGGCGTCGAGGGCGGGGAGGAGGTCGCCGATTTCCAGCACGTATTGATCGGCGATCAAGGGACTTTGGCAGGGAAGGTTCTCATTCATCTCATAAAGGCAACGTTCCAGCCCATATCCCTTCGTCTTCATCGCGAGGAACGAGCGCATCTGCTTCAGTTCGTTCAGAAAGAAGGCATTGTCCGGGTTATACTCCTCGCGTCCCTCGGTATACAGCCGAGGAATGTCGCGGACGACGAGGTCCACGATCGTCTGCACGCTCTGCTTCTGCATCATCCTGACCGCGAGGGCCCAGCCGATGCCGTCCAGCATCACGTTGAGGCCGCGATAGCGGATCGGGGCCAGCGGGTCCAAAATCACGCCCACCCGGATCAGCATATAGTCGGCGACGGCCCCCGGATCGGTCGTTCCGGTCGGTCCCGACGCAATGGCGGACTTCACCATTTCCGCCCGAGGCTTGTCGTCGAGCGCCCGGCGCAGCCACAGTTCCAGTTGCCCGTCCTGCACGGTGGTCAGGGCGCCTTCCCAGGCGTTCGCGACGGCCTGGGCCAGTTCGCAGGTGTTGGTGTATTCCGTCCCCTTCAGCGAAAACCCGCGCATCGCCTTGGTCGTCGGCTTGACCAGAATCGGGCTGAGGCGGCGGCCGGCCAGCCACATGTCCAGGGACTCGATCTTCCACCGCTGCGAGGGATCGTCGCTCAAGAGGCCCCGAAGCACCTCGATCAGGGGAAGGGGGAGACGCTGATCGGCCACGAACGTCGCATAGCTGCCCTGGTTGATCTTGGTCCGCAGAACTTCCTCGTCGCTCATGTCGGCGACGTAGTTGCGACCGGTCAGAAGGATCAGCGTCGAGATGCCCATGGCGTACAGATCGGTCCCGATGGTGCTGGGCCCGCGTCCGTCCCGCTGGGCCATGCCCAGGGGAATCGTTTCGCACATGACCGGTTGATCGTAGCCGGGGGGGCTGGTGACGCATTCCCCGAAGACGACCTGTCGCCTTGCCGCGTCCATGTAGAACAGATTGTCCGGCCGGATGGCGCGGTGCGTGAGGGAGCGATCGGCGATTTCCTTGATGGCGGCGGTAAACGGCTCGATCACCCGGCGCACGACGTCGTGTTCCTGGATCGCGTCTTGCCGCGCCTGGGGTCCGAGAACCACCCGCCCCCCCAGGGGTTCCTCGTAGACGACCGCCAGACAGACCCGCCCATCCGGCGGCCAGAACACCGGCCCCCACTCCACCAGGGGCAGGAGCCCGCCGACCTTGACGCCCCGCAGAGCGCGCATGGCGTTGATGCGCGACGGCAACTCCGGGTCGCAGATCAGGACGAACAGACGGTTGCTCTGGTCGCGGCGGTCCTCGGCCGCGAAAGCCTGCGCCGTGGGCGAATTGAGTTCGTGGAGGGGAGAGGCCGGATAAAGGGCGTAGCGGTCCTTCAGCAGGACCGCCTCGCCGGAGACACGGGGAGCGCCCCCCGGCCTTCCCTTCACGGCCTTCTTCTCGCCCGCCGCCTTTTCAGGCCCCTGCGCCATGTCCGCGCACCATCCCCAAAGCGGCCTTTTGCCGCAGTCGGGCTTAATCTACCGACCATCTCATTGAAGGACAAGACATTACCGGACAAGAGCGGCCGATCGCCCTGGCCCTCTGACGCAATCGGATTGCTTTCATCGGGGACGTCCGCCACACTCCCGCCCATCCGAGACGCGGGGGGAACCGACGTGAGAAGCTCCAATTTCGAGGTTCAGGTGTCCAGCGATGGCCGCTGGATCATCAGCAATCTCTTCACGGACAAAGCCGAGGCCCTGAAAAACGCCCAGGCCCTCCTGAAAACCGCCAAGGGTGACGCGGTACGCGTCGTCGAGGAAAGGGGGTCCGGCTCCACCTCCACGATTTTCGAGGAAAAGATCGCCGGCAAGCGCGAGGCCGAACTCACCATTTCCGCGGTGGACGACGCCCCGCTTTGCGAGGCGCCGGCCGATTTCTACCGGTTTCCGGCCCGGCGGACGGCGGGCCGGCTGTTCCGCTCGTTCCTCGACAAGCAGGGGATCACCGCTCTGGAGTTGCTGTTCGACCGGACCCGGTTGAGTGAACTCGCGCGGATGGAACGTCTCCTCAACCAGGGGATTCAACGGATCGCCGACCTTCAGAGCGATGCCGTCGGATGCAAGCCGGGCGAGCGGATCGATGTTCTGTGGGCGGCATTCAACCGGATCCGCGAACGGACCAGGGACGCGGATGCGAAGGCGGGACTGGCGGTCCTCGACCAGCAGGGCATGCACACCATGCTCGCGGCAACCGCCGCCGAGGGCGTGCCGGAGGAAGCGGACGTGCGCGCATTCGGCGTCCTGGCCGCCTGCATCGCGCGCGAAGCCGAATGGATGGGCAAGCTCGAAAGGATTCTCGATCTTCTCGACAAACCTTGCGGCAAGGCCGGGGTTTCCATGCTCGACGGGGTGATGGCGGAGATCGTCGACGGCAACGCGGCGGCCCGCGACCTGCTCGGTGCCCAATCCAACCTGGGGGCCGCCCTGCTTTGCCTGAGTCGGCTGGCCTCGGGCCGGGGGGCTAAGGTCCGCTGGCCGGTCCAGACGGCCGCCCGTCTCGCCGAGATCATGGGGCGGCTGGACCTGCCCGAAACGCGCGCCGTGCTCCTCGCCCGCGTCACCCGCAACCTCTCGGGTCTCCAGCCCCTCAGCCGGGATGACGAGGAAGCCGACAGGGCCGCCTTCACCGCCCTTCTCGAATCGCTGATCGCCTCCGCCGGTCTGTGGGGCGGCGCCCCCATGAGCGAGGCCATCGTCCGCCGCCTGCGGATGACCTTCGGCGTCAACGGCGAGGACCTGACCTTCGAGCAGGCCCAGAAAATGCTGATGAAGCAGTTCCCGAGCGGCCTCGTGCGCCTGGGCTTTCTCCTGGATATCAGCGCCACGTCCCTATGGGAACGCAATCAGGCCGTGGTGCTCAAGGAACTGCTGACGCGAATCGACGGAATCCGGGCTCTGTCCGATCTTCTCCCCCCGGGTGGTGGAACCGCCGAGTTCCTGACCGAGGCAGTCCACGACCTGATCCGGCGGTTCAAGGCGAGCGCTCTGCCGGAGGAGGCCGGGGCCCTGTTCGCCGCGAAGATGGCGCAGTTCCTGAAAGAGGCCGAGCAGGCCGCCGATCTGGCTCCGGAGACGTTCCGCGCCCCCGTGCCCGAGAAAAAGGGCCTGCCGCGCCGCGAATACCCGGCCGGCCACATCCTGTTCCAGGAGGGCGACGCCGGCAGCGACGCCTATATCATCATTTCCGGGGAAATCGAGATCATCCGCCGCGACGGGAATACGGATCGGGTCATCGCCGTTCTGGATCGCGGCGCCATCTTCGGGGAAATGGCCCTGATCGACGACCAGCCGCGCATGGCCACCGCCCGCGTCCGCAAGGACGCCGTGCTGACCCTCGTTCCCAGAAACCGCTTCAAGGCTAAGCTGGACCGCGCGCTTGAATCCGACCATGTGGTGGGCCTGCTCATCAGGACCTTCGTCGAACGGCTCCGACTGCTTCCCTCCGGCCCCGGCGTTCAACTCCCGCTCGACTAGAGCGTTTTCGCATTGAGCGTCCATATCCATCATAAACGAAGAAATTGGCGCATTTGTCGGGCGGAAAGAGGTCGATGGGATTGAGGTCGGGGGAATACGCAGGCCTGCTCCTCGGGCCTCGATGCGTTCCTTGACCCCTGCCATTCACGCCGTCGTCAGAGCTTGAATTGCCCTGGGTGACGTTTACCGTCTCGGGCGAAATCGCTTGATGATCGGCGCAAGCTCTGTTAACAACCTACCCACACTGCGGTCCCCTTCGTCTAGAGGCCCAGGACACCGCCCTCTCACGGCGGTAACAGGGGTTCGAATCCCCTAGGGGACGCCAAGCACTCTCCAAGTGTTTGATTTCAAATAACTCCTTGCAAGACATTGACTTACGACCGCTCTGGTGGCACAAAAAGGTGGCACAAAGTGGCGGCGATGTCCCATCTTCAGAAGCATCCGAAGTCTGGCGTGTACCGGTATCGGCGGAGGGTGCCGCCCGAGCTTCGTCCCTTCATGCCCGAGCCTCATCGGAACAAAATTGAAATCCGCCGCAGTCTCGACACCAAGGACCTCCGCGAAGCCAAACGCCGCAATGCCGAGTTCGGTGCTCTGGTCGAGCAATGGCTGGCGAATGCGAAACGTCGGGCGGAAGGCATTGCCACCGATACCATCGCCCTCAACGACGCTGGACCGTCCCTGCCTGGGGCTGGCGAGTCACTTCGGTGGGACGATTCGATGACGCTTGGGCAGGCGGAAGCCATCGCCCAGCATTGGATGAACGAGTTCCTGACCGGTGATGCCGAGTGGCGTCTCGACCGTGACGCCAGCGAGTTCGAGCGGCGGGATGAGTTGCTCCACCTCAGCGGGCTGTCGGAAGGGATCAAGGAGTCCGTCGCAGCGAACCAACTCTACGTCGCCGAGGCATGGTTGCCGTTGGTGATGGAGAAGTATGGCTTGCTTCACCTCGCCCCGCACTGCCCATCCTGGAAGCGGCTGGCGTCGGCCTTGTTAAGAGCCGCAAGAGAGGTCACGAAAGTCCAGAAGAACCGAGCCGAGGGGCAGTGGGATTTCGACCCCAAGCGATCGGAACAGCCACAGCAATTCGTCACCATCGAGGAAATGTTTGAAAAGTGGGTGGAAACGGCAAAACCAGCAGCCCAGACTCGGGACGAAGCCCGTCTTGGTTTCGAGCGGTTCCTGGAACTCACCGCCCTGAACTGGAAGACGCCGATCCACCTTCTGAGCGAAAACCACGCCTGGGCCTTTGCCGATGAGGCTCAAAAATTGCCCAAGGTGGTCAGCGCTGAACGCTTCCAGGGAAAAAGCCTTCGTCAGATCATCGCCATGACCGTCGATGAGGACGACGTGCCCCGGCAATCTCCCGGCAATGTCCAGAAGCACTTGAACCTCATGAAGGCGGCGATGAACGTCATGGTACAGCGGAAGAAGATTGCCGCGAACCCGTTCAATCCCGTCAAACTGGAGACCGACGACGGCGAGGACAAACGGCTGCCCTTTGCCCTCGACGAACTCAAGAAGTTCTTCGACAGCAGGCTGTTCGCGGGCAACCAGTGGGGCGTCGAGCAGTGGGTGTTCGTGATCGCCCTGTTCACCGGTGCCCGTCTGGAGGAAATCGGTCAACTGACGGTAAGCGACATCCGCACCGAGGATAACATCGATTTTTTCGACATGTCGGTCATCGAAGATGGAAAGCGGAGGAAGAACAAGAAATCGAAGAAGTTCATCCCCGTTCACTCGGCGTTGATCGACCTCGGATTCGTCCAATACGTGGACGGATTGCGATCCAAGGGGATGACCATGGTCTTCCCGGAACTCACCCGCAACAACAAGTACAACAAGATCACCAAGGCGCTGTCGACGACACTCAACCGGCGGATCGACAAGTACATGGTCGACGATCCCCGCAAGGACTTCCACAGCTTTCGCCATACCTTCAAGGACGCCTGCCGGAGAGCCCATGTGCCCAAGGAAATCCACGACCGCTTTAGTGGCCATGCCAGCAGCGATGTCGGCGACAGCTACGGGATCGGGCATCCCATGGCGGTTCTGAAGAGATTCATGGATAGCATCCACTACGAGGATTTGGAAATCGCCGGACGGAGAATTCGGCGAGGTTGACATCCACCTCCCCTTCCTCAGCAACGACATCCGAGAAGAACACCGTCTGCTGGTCAAATCGTTGGATGAACGGTCATGACGGTGGTTGTCGCCGGAGTCGCGGAATTTCGGTTGACCCATGGCAATAACTCCCCCGAATCACAACCCAGGAGGGTTCGCCTTCCTCAGTCCCCGTTTTCTGTTCCAGAAATCTTCCGAACCGCCTCAACAAGCTCTTTTTGTTCATAAACGTTTAATTCATCTCCGTAAATATCCTTACAGATGTCAATTAGCTGATCGTCCGTCAACTCCCGCCAATCCTCTTCATCCTCATCCAGAATACGGATAAATTCCTTCACGTATGAATCATGTGGAGAAAATGGTGAATACGGGACAACACGAGCATTTTCAAAAATATTTGTGCCGAGGCTGATTTCATCACCATTGTCAGCGGCTATGTCGGAAGACATTTCATCAGCCGCTTTGCCACTCTGATCGTTTTCTTTAGGACGAGACCTTTCTCGTGCCTCCCTACGAAGTTCCTTGTACCTCTTGTTAAATCCTAACGAGCTAATTGCTTCAGAAATATCACTTGCGGAAATACGAAGATCATCAGAGCTAATTTCTTCTGCAATGTAGGCCTGATAAAATACTCCATCATGTGTTAGTAAAAACCATTCCGTCAAACGCCATATATTCCGCCGCATCCTCTCCTTCTCAGCCTCCTTCCTATCATTTGATTCATTCTTACCTGAAATGCAACTTACATACGCATTAATAATGTGCTTGTTATTTATTGTGTGTTCAAAATACAATGATTCGTCGCCATCATTTCTAATCATGGGCTTTCCAAATACGTCATCAGCTATAATCAAAGTTTTGCCAATCAGTCGCGGTGCTACTTGCTTATTTTTGACATCTCTCCACTCAGATACGACCAGAACATCGTCATTGGAGAGCCCATAATTATCTAAGAATTCAGTGATAACTGGTTTCCATTTCCCTGCTTCATCAAAAAGCTCTAACGTGGGCACGACACCAAAGGTCGATACGACCGCCTGAATCATCTCCTGCCGTTCCTTGACGGACTTTCCGGAGCGTTGGTGGTT
>JADGDA010000005.1 GCA_015228695.1 Alphaproteobacteria bacterium | reverse complement strand
CGGTCGATGCCGAAGATCGCGGCGGCGGCACGGGCGTAGACCCGGCAATCCAGCGCCTCGTTCCTGCGCCCGCCGTCCTTTTCCCAGACGCCACGCGGGAACCCCTTGACCATCCGGGTCACCAGCCGCTCGGCGGTGAGTTGTTTGAAGAACTCCTCGCCGTAGCGCGGAAAGTGACAGAACCCCGGCGGAAAGAATTCGCCCTTGGCCAGGGCCTCGTCGGTCGGGCGCTCCAACTTCAACCACCGGTACAGCTCGCTCTTGGCCACCGGCGTGCCCACCGACCACACCTTGAGACCGCGCTTGCGGCTGCCGGAATCAGCGCGGGAGGCGCGCAGCAGCAAGGCGGTATCGCGATCCTGGCCTTTCACCGCTACCACGGTCCGGGGAGATCGTGCCACCGCCCCGGCTGGTCCCCAGGTGGCCTGGGGATACGGACGCGCCCAGGCGTAGACATCCTGGGTGGCGTAGCCGGAATCGATACACAGCACCCGGATCGGCAGAAGCTGGCCACCCGCATGGGACCAATCTTTCGCCAATGCCTGGTCCAGGAGCTTCCACACCTCGGGCCGGGCGGTATCGCCGTCCAGCACCAGATAGTCGATGGACCAACTTTCCCGGTTTCGGCCCCATGCGACCACCTCGACCTCAATCCGATCCTTCTGCACGTCAGCCCCGGCGGACAAGAACACCCCGCCCCAGGGCACGGTGCCGATGGGATAGTCCTCGCGGCGGTCGTAAAGGCGTTGCCACTCCGGCGCGTCGGCCTCCTCCTCGAAGGGCAGGCCGAGCACCGTGTTGACGAAGCCCTTCATCAGATCGTGGTCCTTCTTCGCCGCCTCAAAGCTCTCGGCGGCGTCGCCCCACGCATACCAGCCGACCGGGCTATAGAGGCTCGACAGATGGAACCCGGCCGACTTGTGAGATCCTGGCACCGTCGGTCGCCACTCACCGCCCGCCAGCATGTCGGTCTTGTGATGCTCCTGGATTTCCTGGTCGCAGTGGGCGCAGACGTACACGGCCTCGCGTGGTTTCCCCTCGGGCCAGCGCAGCCGGTCGAAGGAGAGCACCTGATTCTCCCCGCAATGGGGGCAGGGAACAAAGAAGTACCGCTGGTCGGAGGCGGCGAACTCCCGCTCGATCCGGGACAGCCCCTTGGTCTTCGGCGTGGAGACCAGCAACATCTTGCGCCGCTGGAACGTGGCCGACCGGCGTTCCGCCAGCATGATCGGATCGCCCTCGCCCTCGACGTCGCCGGGATAGCCGTCCACCTCGTCGAGGAACAGGTAGCGCGCCGGCATCGACCGCAGGCCCACCGCCGAGTTGGCCCCGGTCATCACCAGCACGCCGCCGGGGAACTCCTTGGCCAGCACGGTGTTGCCGGAATCCCGGCTGCGGCGTTCCTTGACCAGTCCGCGCAGAACGTCGCTTTCCTCGATCAATGGATCGATGCGCTGCTTCGAGGATCGCTTGGCCAGTTCCACCGTCGGCGACACCGCCATCACCGGACCGGGAGCCTGGTGGATGATGTAGCCCAGCCACACATTGCCCGCCTCGGTCCCTCCGATCTGAGCCCCCTTCATCAGCACCACCCGGCGCACCGGCGACGACGGCGACAGGCAGTCCATGATCTCCTTCAAATAGGGCGTGCGCGCGGTGCGCCAGCGGCCCGGCTCCGACGACGACTTCGATGACAGCACCCGGTACTGGTCCGCCCATTCCGACACCGAGAGCAGCGGGTCCGGCTTCACGCCCTCCCGCCACATATGTCCCAGGTCCTCCGCGCCGTCGAACGCATCGATGGAGGCCGGACCCTGGAACATCGTGGCGGCTCTGAAACCGCATCAGCCGATGCGGCGATGCAGGGCGAGCACGGTGCCGCGCAGAGCGGTCGCATCGGCCAGCAGGCGGTCGAGGTCGATGAGGGTGCCGATGGCGGCGTTGCGGTTTCCGGCGTTGATATACCCGCAGGCTTCGGCGGTCTGGGCGTGGGCAGTTCCGAGCGTCTCCTCCAGGGTGGCGAGGAGGGTGGCAAGGACCTGCTCCGTGGTGGGGTTTTGGGGTGCGGTGATCATGGCGGTGTTCCTTTTGTGGTTGCGTGAGACCATTCACGCTCTGTGCACCGATCCCATAAAGTCAAATAGATGATGTTATTCAATATGTTATGCTTGATCTTGATCGGCTTCGGAGCGTTCATGGGTCATCGCCAACCCAGCCAGGAGATCACTCATGACCAGCCTTGCCGACCTCAGCATGAGCCAACTCGCCGCCGCCCATCAGGCCCTGAGCGGAATCCCGACCACTGCCAAGTCAGCCAATTCCAAGAGCCGCGCCGTGGCTCGGCTGGAGGCCTTGCTGACCGAGAAGGGCCTGAGCATCGTTGATGCCATGCGCGCCGCAGGACTCGAACAGCCGGAAGCCGAATCCGATTCCCTTGAACAGGACGTGGCAGCCGCTGAGGCTTCGTTCTCGGTCCCGCCCGAGGATGACGAGCCGCTGAGTGCCGCCGAGTTCCTCGCCAGCGAGCGGGTAGCCAACGACGTCCACGATATTCTGGTCCGCACCTTGTGCAACAATGGCATCACCGCCGACATCGCCGAACAGGCCGCCCTCCGCGCCGTCCGCGCGCTTCCCATTCCGGCTCGCGCAAGGCCGCGTGGAGCCACCCGTCCCGACGGCAAGCTTCAGACCATGATCAACATGATGCGCACCCCCGAGGGGGCCACCGTCTCCGAACTGGCCACCGCCCTGAATTGGGCGGAAAATTCGGTTCGGGGGGCGATCTCCGGGACCCTCCGCAAAAAATTGGGTCTGGACGTGGTCTCCGCAAAGACGCCTGGGGAAAACCGGGTCTATCGTGTGGCTGGGTGAGGGAGGCCATGCCCCGCTACACCGTCATCGTGACCCGCGACATCACCGAGAGCACGATCGTCGTGGTCGACGCTGAAACCGAGGACCAGGCGGAGGAGGCTGCCCTTGAGAAACTACGCAACGATACCGAGGCCCAATGGGACGTCGACGAGGGGTCGTGGAACAACAGCGACCCCTACGTCACCGGGATTGACCTCACATCATGATGGCGAGAAGAAATTCTCGCAATAGTGATCATAATTGACTTGGATTGTGCCTTCGGTAGAGCGATTCTGGTGTCATCAAGAGCGGGGGACGGCCCCGCCGAACCACGGGAGACACAAGCATGACCGAGCGCGACCGCATTATCCTGGAGATCGCCACCAAGGTTCTGAACCTCGAAACCCTGGAAACCCGCAGACGGGACAACCTGGATTTTCACGAAAACGCTGTCTGGAGCCTCAAAAAGGCCCTGGAAGCGGCTTTCGACGCCGGAGCTGGCAAGGCCCCCTAATCCTGGCACCCGCAGCCCCCGACCGGAGACCCGGCAGGAGGGGCGGGCTCATGCGTTCCTTGCATTTCTGGCCTTGTATTCCCGGCGAAACCTTCCGCGACGCCAACACGGAATAGACCGTGATGACACTCGAACGGCTCGATGGTCCACCCGGCGGCACGGTATTCGTCCACCAGATGGTGCGGCACGTAGCGACATTCGATCACGCTACCGGGCCGTTGCCATTGGTGGCCTCACTGAAGCAGAAGCGAACAGGCGGTGATCCCGAGAACGAGCCCAGCATAGATGACGCCCAGGCCAGCGGTCGCGATGATGCTGCTCCGGGCCAAACCCGCCAGAATCCGCACCGCCCCATGCAGCAGAGGGGCGAGGCTGGCCATCGTGGGGGCCGGGTGGTGGGTGATGTTCCAATCCATCTTCGTGTTCCTTTGTTCTCGGGCAAGATTCCTGTCAGTCATCTCCGTCGGCATTTCCGTCGGCATTTCCGCCGGTCAGCCGAGCCGCGAGAGTTCGCAACGCATGAGCCGCAACCAGTGGAACCACTCCGTTCCCACAGAGCCGAAGGCGGTCCACCCGGAAGGCCAGCCCATCAACGCTTCCAGGGTCTCGATGTCGAGAACCCTGGCGGCGATTTCCCGAATGATGCTGTCGCGCTCGCTCATGGTGTCCCCCTCAGTGTTGGTTGCCGCCGGACTTCAGGAACTCCCCTGTCGTGCCATCCGGTACCCGGTCGAGGAGTTCCAGAAGCTGGACCCAGGGGATGTTGACGAGCGGTTCCGCGAAGGCGTCCGGCTGGTCGGGCCGCCAGCCCTCGCGGGTCGAGCCGAAGAAACCGTCCCGGCTGACGCCGATCAGGGTGCCGACCCGGACGTTTTCCCGCTTCTGGAACTCGGCGATGGCGCGAGCGAGGTCGCGGGTGGTAAGCCCGCGCGACGCAAGGGTCACTTGTCCTGCCGGGCTGTCGATGAGATGGACGGTGTATTGGGGCTTCTTCGCCATGGATCAGCCCTCCGTCCGGATGTTGTACACGCGACCACGCCCCTCGACTTTCTCCGAGGTCACGTCGTGTCCGAGCTTCTTCTTGATCGCCCCGGCTATGGTAGAGACGGCGGTTGTGATCTGCGCGACGGTGAATTTCTCCAGGGTGACGTTATTCTTGGCGGTCATGGAATTCTCCTTCGGGTAACGGCACCACGACCATCGCGGCGTTGCTACCACCCGAAGCCCCGCCGGGCGGACCCGGTCGGGGCTGTGCCGGGGAGGCGATGCGTCAGTCGATTTCCGCCATGATCTCGCAGTGGGCGACGAAGCCGGTGAGGTAGGGCAGCCCGCGCGGGATGCCGGTTTCCTGTTCCGTCCGGCGACCGATGGTCCAGCCCATCCAGCGTTTGATCGCCGCGTCGATGGCGGGCTTAGGGGCAAGCCCGTCGCTCAGCCCGCCCACCACGTCGTCGGCGAAATGGCGTCCATGGCGGCTGTCGAGGAAATCTCGCACTGCCGTGGCCGGGCAGCCGGTGGCCTTGGCAACCGCCGTCATGGCCAACGGCCAAGCCAGGGCGGGATCGGCGCGGTGGGCGATGGCGCCCCAGAAGCCCCAGGCGGTGTTGGTGGTGGGCAGGGTCGTTTCGGTGTTCATGGCGTGATCTCCATCCTTGATGGCGTCCATAAAGGCGCTGCGGACGAGAACAGCCAAGCTCATAACACGATCATTTGATTACTTTTTTCTGGCAATCAGGATCATTCGACGATCCGGTGCCGAGCAGTCTGCGGGCCTCGTAGATGGCAGATACAGCCACGTCATTCACGAGGCCCCCTGCGGGCGTTCGGTGCCCACGATTTTCGCAAAGGTGCGCCCGTCGCCGTCCAGCGTTGCCGCCTTGCCCGTCATCTCCTGCCACCGCTGGACAATCACGTCGCAGTAGGCCGGATCGAGTTCGACCAGAGCGGCCTTGCGTCCGGCCTTCTCGCAGGCGATCAGAGTGGTGCCGGAACCGCCGAAGGGATCGAGCACCAAGTCGCCGCGCCGACTGGAATTGCGTACCGCCCGCTCCACCAGCTCCACCGGCTTCATGGTCGGGTGCAGGTCGTTAACCCGTGGCCGAGCGATCTGCCAAACGTCACCCTGGTCGCGGTCTCCGCACCAGTGGTGCGCGACGCCCTCTCGCCATCCGTACAGAATCGGCTCGTACTGGCGCTGATAATCGGCCCGACCAAGCGTAAACGTGTCCTTGGCCCAGATGATGAAGGTGGACCAGTGGCCGCCAGCGTTGACGAAAACATTCTGAAGCGAATGCAACTCCGACGATGACATGGCGAGGTAAACGGCCCCATCTGTGCAGGCGAGAATGTTGACGCAGGCGTCGAACAGAAAGGTCGCAAAACCCTTGCCCAGGTCGTCGTTGGCGATCCGCGAGCGCTTCGACCCGGCTCCTCCCGTGTAGCCGACATTGTACGGAGGATCGGAAAAGCACATCGCAGCCCGAGTACCGCCCAGGGACTTCTCGACATCGTCCAGGATCGTGGCATCACCGCACAACAGACGATGTTCGCCCAGCAGCCACAGGTCGCCGGGCCGGGAGACAGGATCAGCTGGCGGTTCTGGGGCTTCGTCCCCGCCTTCATTGGCATCCCCACCGTCTTCGGCCGCCAACATGCGGTCGATGTCATCGAGTTCGAAGCCGGTGAGGGACAAATCGACGCCCAGATCGCGCAGTTCGTCCAATTCCTGGCGCAAAATACCCTCATCCCAAGCGGAATTGAGGGCGATCTGATTGTCGCCGATGCGAAACGCCCGCTTTTGCGCGTCATTCAGATGGGCAAGGACCACGACGGGAACCTCGGCCAGGCCGAGTTGCCGCGCCGCAAGCAATCGGCCGTGCCCGGCGATGATCTCGCCCTGCTCGTCAACCAAAACCGCATTGTTGAACCCAAACTCGGCGATGCTGGCGGCGATCTGGGCCACCTGATCATCGGAGTGGGTGCGGGCGTTTCTGGCGTAAGGCAGCAGGCGGTCCAAGGGCCACTGGGCGATTTCAAGGACGGACATGATCTTAACCTTTCTGCCGCTCGGCCACCACCTGCTCCCAGGTGCGGCCGTCGCCTTCAAGGGTTACCGGAACGTCCGGGAACAGGTTCCGGAACCGCAGCACCGCCACGTCGCAGTACTCCGGGGCCAGTTCGATGGCCCGGACAATGCGACCGGTACGCTGCCCGGCAATGAGGATGGTTCCGGATCCCGAGAACGGCTCGTAGCAAACCTCGCCAGGGTCGCTGTAGGTCTCCATGACGAAGGTCGGCAAGGCCGCCGGGAATACGGCCGGGTGCTCGGTCTCAATGCCGCGCGCCTTATGCCGGGTGATCCGGATCACGTTGTCAGGGATGCGAGTCTCCTGCACGCCCTGGCCGGCGTGGGTCCATGCGCCGACATGGCCGTCCTTCTCCCGCATGCCGCCGTGGCTGTCGTTGACGTGCCCGGCCCATTTGCAGGGCACGATTTTGTGCGGCTTGCGGGCGGCGCGGTTGAACTGAAAAATGAACTCGAACGAAGGCGACAGACGCCCGTTCCAATCTCCCGGCAGGCCTGGCCCCTGGTCCCAGACCGAGAGCGAGAACCGCCGCCAACCCTGGATGCGCATCCACTCCAGCCAGTCTGACCAATACGGCTGCCATTCATTTTTGTGATGGATTATGCCCAGATTGACCAACACCTGTCCGGTTTCAGCCATTCTCAGGTTGGAAAACGCGCCCCGCATCAGCCCGTCCCAATCGGCAATGGCCTGGGTGTAGAGCCGCTGCTGGCCGTAGGGCGGTGAGGTAAAACACAAATCGGCGAGTTTCCCGTCCATTACCCGCAACACCGCCGCCGGATCGGTGCTGTCACCGCACAGGAGACGATGCTCACCAAGATTCCAGAGGTCTCCCGTCCGCGACACCGGTACGCGTGGAGGCTCCGGCGTCTCGTCGGCAGCCTCGACGTTGTCGGCTTCCGGAGTATCGTCACCAGTATCGTCATCAAGCGGAGCCATGAGCCGCTCCAGTTCGCCGTCGTCGAACCCGAGCAACGACAGATCGAAGCCTCCGCCGTTCAGGGCATGCAGTTCCTCGGCCAGCAGCGCCTCGTCCCAGCCTGCCGTAATCGCCAGTTGATTGTCGGCAATCACGTAGGCCCGCCTCTGTTCCGCCGTCATCTCGGAGAGCCGGATCACCGGGACCGTCTCCAGCCCCAGTTGCCGGGCGGCCATCAGCCGCCCATGTCCGGCGATGATGCCGATGTCCCCATCGACCAGAATGGGATTGATGAAACCGAACTCGGCGATCGACGCGGCGATCATCGCCACCTGCTCCGTCGAATGGGTGCGCGGATTGCGCTCGTAGGGTCGCAGGCCATCGATCGGCAGCCATTGAATGCGCAGGTCGTCGGTCATGGTCATCACCGCAGATTGGGACGGATTTCGGACAGTTCACCCAGGTGTTCGCGGACGAACTTCTCCAGCGCTGTGTGCAGCGTACCGGCATCGACACCCAACTCGGCCGCCATGACTGCGCTGATCCTCGACGGCCAGTTCAACCAGGCGTCCCGTTCCTGGCGGGCCAATCGGAACACCAGAGCCGTGGCCCGCGCCCGGTCGACCACTTCGCCTTTGAGCTTCTGCAGACGAAGGCGGCGTTCCTGAGCCTTCAGAACCTCGTTGGCCGTGCGCGCCTGGAGAAAGGTCATCGGACCGGAGGCAGGAACCGGCTCGCCATGCTCTTTCAGCGTTTCCCGTACCGCACCGACCGCCACCTCGGGCACCGGCTTCATGTGCGAAGCGGCAGGTGGTTCGGGGCGACGGCTCTTTGCCGGATCGGTCATCGCCGCCCGACGGACGTCGGACGCGGCGACATTGATGGAGCCGTCAGGAAACAGTACCAGTCGTCCGGCGGCACGGGCCTTCTGCACCGCACCCCGCGACACCCCGGCATGCGCTGCGTACTGGCGCTCGCTCAGTCCCTGCATTAAGGCCACCTCGGCCGAGAGGGCCGATCCAGGAAACTACCAAGAGCCTCGGCCATCTGCGCGCACATCTGCCGGGCGACCTCAAGTTTGTGGATGGCGTTCGGCTGTGGGATCGCGTCCTCAAGATCGACCATGGCCACCATGGAGACATTCATCTCCATGATGATGGAATCGGCGATCTTGATTTCTGCCATGGCCTCGTATTCGTCATTGCCAATCCGATCGACAAGCTCCCGGTGTTCCTTCACCTTGGCCTGAAGATCCGCCAACGCCGCCGAATAGCCCTCGTTCTTCCTCAACGCCTCGGCAGCCTTCGCTTCCCACTTCTCCGCCTCGCTCCTGGTCTTGGCCAGCGCGGCGGCGGCCATGGCCTCGGCATTGTCACGTGCGGCCTGTTCGGCATCAGCCGTGGCCTTGGCGACGGCGGTGGCAAGAGTTCGTGTCGTCTCCGCCGCCTGTTCACGCGCCGCCCTGGCTTCGGCTTCGGCCTTGGCGATCCGTTCGGCCAGCGCCGACTGGACTTTGAGGCTGGTTTCAGCGGCGATGGTCGCCGCCGCCTTTTCGGCGGCAACCGCGCGTTCCAGAAGGTTCGTCTCCCGCCGACTTGCGGCAGCCTGCTTCTTCGCCGCCTCGACTTTGAACGCCTCCAAGCCATCGTTTGCTGCGGCCTCAGCCGCCTTGGCAGCCGCAATCTCGGCTTTGATCTTGGCCACGTCGAATGGCTCGCCAGATTGTGCACGGGTTTCGACAGCGGTGACGACTTCCGCAGGAGCGGATGCCAGGAGATACAAGGCGGATGGAGCAAATCCCGAAAGTTTCGGTATTTGATCACCCAATTTCTTCGCCACGTTCATAAAGTTACGGGCCGTGTCATCCCCCATCCCGAATTCAGCCTCGATCCACGGAAGAAACTGGCCGTGCGCCAGCTTCGCCTTCACCGCGATCAAATCGCGTCCGATCTCGATGATGTCCTCCGCCGTCCGTTTCATCCGCACCCGGATGCGTTCAGCGGCGGCGCGGATTTCGGTGGCGGCCTCGGAAGGCAGCCCCGTGTAATCGAACAACGTCATGTCCTGGCTCATGCCGCACCTTCCCGCACGCGCTCGGCCATGATCAGGGGAAGGAAGTAGTCGCGGGCACGGTCCGCAGCCCTGGTGTATTCGTCCTTGATGCTTTTCCGGGAGGCATTGGCGGCCATCCCATCCCGGAGAGCCTCAGTCATGGCCGTCTCCGCGCTGGCGACCGCAAGCGCCTCGGTCGGATACATCCAATCACGAACCGATGCCTTGATTTTTCGTGCATGCCGCACGACCTTCCCCAGCCCGAGCCGGGAATAAATCATGCTGTTCACGGTGATGTAATATTTGTCCGGCGTCTGCGTCGGGCCAGCTCCGTTTGCATCCACGTACGCGGCCCATCCCTTGAGCGTATCGGTAAGCCGCTGATGGTTGAGCTTGAACGATTCCCGAGCGGCCACCTGTCGCCGACTTGTGTCGGCGGCGTTTGCCAAAGCCATGTTGTGCCGAGCAGCGATATCGGCAACCACAATGGGGTTTTGTCTCAGAATGGCGATCTGGTTGGTCATGGCATCTCTCCATCGATTGATGGCGACCATTCGACCGGGATGGTCTCCATCGAAGCCGGCCGGAGGGGAACACCCGGCGGCAGCGGGGATCGCAAAGCGATCACCGACCGGCTCCGATGAAGCCTGTGTGTCCGTGATCGCCGCTCAATTCCAGGGTTCCCGCCCCGGACACGACAAAGCCGCCGCCCTTACCGGCAGCGGCTGGATTCCAGGAATCCACGGAAGCCAGCAAAGAAGTGGCTGTTTCCTGCGGGTTTCTGGTATATTCGGGTGGATATCAGGGTGGCTTCCGGGCTGGACTCCGGGGTCCAGGCAAAAAGTCGAAAAGTTTCAAATGGTTAAATAAATACCGGGCCGGGCTGGCTGGACTCCGGAAGCCACCCGGAAGCCACCTGAAGAGTGGCGGATTTCTGCGGGTTTCAGACTGATTTTGGGGTGGATTCCGGCGGGTGGCTTCCCAAAAAAATAGCCTGACGCTAGCGGACTTCCGGGGCATTTACTCCCGTATTGGTTGTTGCCAGGAAGGACCCGTAAAATCAATGGCTTAGCGCATTTTGTAGAGTTGATTTATTCGCATTTAAGCTCCCAATGATTGATTTGCACCCATTTGAGGTTGTGCTATTTTCAATCTTTGGGGGCGCACCGTCAAACGTTGCAATCGTCTTCCTCGCCGACGCCGCGACAGCCTCCGGCTCGAGCAGAGCGTGATCACACACCATGCGGAAGTCTTTTCCCGCGTCGGCAAACCATCTCCGCGCATTGTTCATCTCGCGGCGGCGCTCAAGGGAGAGGACAGGCCGTCCATCCTGCATGCGAGCACGCGGCATGGCGTCGTTCATCGCCTGCTGGATCACAGCGCGCCACAGCGCGATCTCCCCCCGTCCGGTGATGGCGTTCATGAGGATTTCTCCCGCCTCGTCGTGATGCTTGACCCGAGACGCCCGCGAAGGTCTCCCTCCGCTGGCGCACGTGTTCAGCCTATGGGTTCAAACTACCTTGACTGGGGGGTGGATGTTGCATGGAAAAGTGTTGCAACGTGCTGCAACATCCGGCGTTGAGCCGCGTCGCGAGGGTGATCATCGCGTAAGTCCAGCGCCGCCATGCCGTCGTCCGGTCGATGTCGAACTCGCGGGTGACCAGCTTCCATGGCCGACCGTTGGCCCTAAGCCAGACGAGGCGTGCCTCATCCCTCTCCAACCACCGCAGCCAGGGAAGAATCACGTCCATGCGATCAATGGCGGCCGGACTGGGTGGCCCACGACGGGTCCGCACCTCCTCCCATCCGAACGCCTCCCAGAAATCACGGATGATCTCGGGCCAGCTCGAGCGATATCCTTGGATGCGAGTCTCCGGCAAGCGCCGCAGGGTGTCGGCGGCTTCTTCGAGGTAGACGGCCACCATTTTCGGGGTCCAATGCTGATCATCCATGGCGCGCCTCCTTGGCCTGCGAGGGAATGCCGTAAAGTTTTTGGCCGAGTTGGCGAATGAGTTCGCGCTCCGGCCAGGAGAGACGCGGGTCATCGATGGCAACCGCCAGGAGGCCTTGCTCCAACCAGCCATCGCGTTTGACGTCGTCGGCTGAGCGGCGGTTACCGCCGTATCCTTTGGGGAGGTGTCGGCTGATTTTCATGACCGGACCTCCGTTGCGAGGTGATCAACCAAGGCTCCGATGATCGAAGCGGGTTTGCTGCCGTTGTCGATCCGACCCATGCTGTGCGCAAGCACCGCCGGTTCAACCCCATGCTGGAGCAGGAGCGACAGAGCAACGCAGGCATCGTTCAGGATGGCGTCCATGGCTGAACCAGTTTGGAAATCGCAGGCGAACACTTCTCGGACGATTCCCGTCACCGGGTCGACGCCGATGGTGACGGCGTAACCGCGTCCATCGTGAACCACCGTGGTGGTCTCGCTGGGACGCCGATCGGGGAGACGGGTTCTCATCGCACGCCTCCCTGGCTGTCGATGGCCCACAGCAGGATGGCGATGGCGTCGGCTTCGTTGTCGTCGCTCGGAGCGTGGCCGCGCGTCGTAACGGCGGCGATCACCGCCTGCTTGTCGGCATTGCCCTTACCGGTGATATGCCGCTTGATGGTGCCGACCGGGACACCCTGGTAGGGGATGCCGTGCTGCTCGCCCCAGGCCGACAGGTGCGCGAGAAACCCGCCGTAGATGTGGGCCGCGTCGGTGCCGACGTGACGGCGGACTTCCTCGAAATACACTGCGGCCAGGGTTGGGCTGGTCCGCAGCATCTCGTCCAACCAGGCCCGGAAGCGGAGATAGCGCATGCCGCCGCCTTCGTATCGGCCTGGACGGAAGGCCATGGTGCCGCTGACGATGGTTCGATCAGCGAGCCACATGGCCCAGCCGGTCGTTGTGCCGAGGTCGAGAGCGAGGATGGTGGTGGCAGACGGTTGCTGCACTACCTGCGTGCTTGCGTTGTGGCCCGGTTCGGGCAAAGTCAGGGTAACCATGGGAACCTCCCTCAGGTTTTCGTGGCCAGGGTGGCGGCGACGCCGGCCAAAGCAGTGCCGCCACCCGCGTTTGTCGTTGCCGATTGGGCCACTGGCGGTGGCCCGGTCGTGGACGGTCGACGGCGGGACCACAAAAGTGAGGCGTCCCGATCAGGCGGTCGGCGGCGAAAGGAATGGGTAACGCCGTCCCGGACGTGAATGACCGCGCTGTCTTGGCTGAGCGAGGCGATGTCGTGACCGTCCAGGAGGGGCACGAGTCCCAGCCGATCCCCCCGGTGATAGGGCGCACGGGGATCGCAACCGAACAGATCGGCTGCTTGCCACCCAAGCGCGGCGGCCTGGACGATGTGTCCGGTTTCCAGCAGACGCATGGTGTCGCGGATCAGCGTCCGCCATCGCCGTTTCGGAAAACCCGCCAGAGGTGCCGCGACCATCAGCAGGCCGATGCCACGAGCCCAATCGTCGGGAATGCCGTCGGACCACGGGCCGGGCTCCCAAGGGGCTTGAGAATCGACAGCGACGTCGTTCGCCGGTGTTGGTGGTGAGAGGAAAGCAACCACCTCGGCCTTGTGCTCGCGTAGCGCGGCGCGCAGATCATCAGGCAGAGGCACCGGCGATCTGAGGCGCAGGTTCGGCCCTTCGAGTTGGATCGTACCGCCTGCGGTCACAACGGCATTGATGAGTTGGCGGGCGAGATTGGTCATATCAAATCATCCCATGGGAGGTTGGACGGCTCGTTTGCGGCGGCTGAATGTGGTTTTGGACATTCATCCCGACATTCAGCCTCGCGACCCCTTGAGTTTGCTGGGGAAACTGAATGTTTGAATGTTTCTGAATGTTTTCCGGCGTCCCCCTCACGCGGATGCGCGTGTGCGTGTGTACGCGTGCACGTCCGTACGTGCGTAAGGGAGGGAAAACATTCAGAACATTCATCACATTCATTAGCGCATTGATTTGAAACAGAAATTTTGGCTGAATGTGGGGATGAATGTTGCTCCTCGGGGCGTCGACATTCAGCCGACGCTGAATGTTCTGAATGTTTTCCGGCATCAGAATTCGTGGGCATGAGCCGCCATAGTTGAGCCCGTTCCTTCTGGCCCGCCGATATCACCCGCACGCTCTGGCCTTCGATTACGAACACACGGTCGCGAATACGGGTGAGCGCCTTGCCGAGACGGATCCGTTGCGACCGCTCGCCGCCATCGCCGAGCGCCAGGGGAGGCTCGCAGGTCAGGGCGATAGGATAGAGGTCGGTGGTTCCGGTCTGGTGCGATCCAAACCTGTCCCACCAGACTGAGACGAAGGTGCGCCAGATGCCTCCCTCGGCATCGGCTGCTTCGTACATTTCTTCGAGGTTGCCGAGAAAGCCGGGGACGCTGACCACATCCAGAATGCCTCCCAGCGTCGCGGCCCATGATTCGAAGCTGCCGATGGATTGCGCGTGGTGGGGACGTCCGGCGCTGATCCATGCCTGTACAAGAGTCAGGCAGGCAACGATTAGGTGGGAACGCCGTTCGGATATCCAGGTGGTCAGGTTGGCGTGACGGAAGCCATCGCGCCGCCATGGCTGCTCAACACGGGCGTCAAGGCGGATGCGCACCGATCGGCGGGCGATTTCGTTGGAAACCTGCGGGTTGTTGCCGGTAGCGATCCAAGTACAGCGTACCGGGATGCGAGCGGTTTCCGAACTCCCAAGGATGCGGTCCTCCCAGACGATCGAGGTGATGGCGGCTGCGACGGAAGAGCTATCGAGGCGACGGGTCAAGTTGTCGATCAGCAGCAAGGTTGGCGCTTGGCGCAGCTTGGAGGTGAGGCGTTTACGCCATTCCTCTTCCTCACGGCCTTCGACCATGATGGAGGCGGGGGCGGCGGTGGTGATTTGGGCGATGGCCTCGACCATCAAGGTAGCACCGGTGCCGGGCGAAGGTTTTTCGATCAGATGCAGGGGCGTCGGACCGCTGATCATTGGCCGTACGAACGGCAATAACAGTAAAGCCAGGGCGTGAGCGCGTTCCGCCTCTCCGGTGAACGGAAAATCTCCCAACAGGTCGTCAAGCAGAAGGCCGCGTGCCGCTGCGATTTCCGCAGATGAAGGGCTGGCGGGGACGGGGGGTAGGGTGAACCCCGCAGGCGGCTCGTAGAGAAGACGCGAGGAGCGGTGATAGCCCGGCGTCGTGATTAGTTCACCATCGCTACCAAAGACAGGCACGGCCACAACGCCTGCCAGCACGGGGACGCTCGGGTCGGGCGTGGCGAGGACGTCCTTAATTGCGTTGATCGGCGGATGCGCCGGGACGAGATCGCCGGTGCGGCCTGTCTTGGCCCAGTTAGCAAGGCGAGCCAGGACGTGGCGGGTTCGGTCCTCCGTGAGAGCCATTGGTGTGGGGTGTCCGTCGTCGTCACGTTCGACCCACGACAGGCGACCGCCGCAGCGGAACAGCCACGGGGGGGTGTTGGTATCCTGGAGCACCTGCCAACTGGCGGCGGTCAGGTCAGCGAGATCGCCGTTGTCGGCGCGCAGGACTGGTAGCCGGTGTGGCGACGGAAAACCGACCGGTCGGTGCTCGCCGGAGTACGTGGCGGTATCGGTAGCTTTCACCTCTGACTCTGGCGTTGGAAGCCATTCCACTGCCGCTTCCACGCAGATCCTGACAGCTTCCTGCCCGTCTTTCAGCAGCATGTCGTTGAAATCGTCACCGACGCGAGGCGGCATGGCGATCCATACCCGACGGCCTGCGGAATGGTGGCGACGGGCGGCCCTTTCGGCGGCGGCATGGCCGGTGCCAGCCGTATCGTGATCGGCGAGGAGTACGACCCGTTTTACCTCGGGCGGCAGGTCCGCCCGCTCCATGTTTCCGGCCGATAGGGCCGCCCACACCGGCAGGCTGGGGCAGGACTGAAGCACGGCAAGGCTGGTCTCGATGCCTTCCGCAAGCCCGACTACTGGCGCATCGCCTATTTCCGCCAGACGAACGCAGCCGCCGGAGGTTGGCCCCAGCATCATTTTTGGTTTCTGAACCGTCGCCTTGCCTGTTCCGTCTGCCGCCAGATAGGTGCGGTGGATCGCCACCTGCTGGCCGCTACCGTCGCAAACGATGGCGATCATGGCGGGGTGGCTGGTGCGGGTGTCCCAATAGGTGACGTCCGGGTTGAACAGCATATCCGGGCTGGCCGGGGGGGCCAAGCCGCGGCTGGCAAGATAGGATTCAACCGGAGTGCCGGTCGGTGCGCGGGAGCGGGACAGAATGAAGGCAATCTCGCGTTCCGCCTTGGCACTGCGAGGCTCCTTGTCCCTGCTTTTCGACTCAATGACGCCGACACCCGCCATCTCTGCCGCGTGGTCATAAAGAGCACGGCCGGAGAGCTTGGTGGCGCGCGCGATCGTGACCAGCGGCCCGCCACGCTCGCCGGTTTCCCAGTCCGTGAACCAACCAGCGTACTCGCCACGCAGCACCACCTCGCAGGAGCCATGTTTGTTGGGCGCGCCGCCGCCAATGTCGGAGAGCCTCCAGGTGTCGCCTTCACGGCGACCCTGCGGGAACAGGCGTGGTGCCCAGGTCTCGGCGCTCGCGGCCAAGCGGCCAGCCAACTCATCGAGGTCATAGCGGGAGCCGTGGCGGATTTTGTCGTCGCCCGTTGCCGCCTCTGGAATGTCGTTAAAATCGATCATGACAGGATCACCAATCCCTGCTCCGCCCTGGTGATGGCGGTATAAAGCCACCGCGAACGGTCCTCTGCGGTACGGCCGAGGCCATCGTCCCAGACGATGACGTTGGGCCAGGAGGATCCTTGAGCCTTGTGGCAGGTGATGGCGTAGCCCCACACCGCCTCAATCAAAGACTTCTTCTTCCAGTGGTCGCGGCGGCCTCGTTCCTCGTCCATTGCGACGTGATCGTCGAAGTGGCCCTTGTAGATGCGAAAACGCTCGGGCTTGTCCGTGGTGCCTCCTCCGATGCGGTCGCCGTCCTCGGATGTGATGGCAGCCGAGAACGACACCTCGTCCTCGTCACGGACGTCGACCAGATCGACGAACATGCCGTTGACCAGACCGAGGTCGTTGCGGTTTTTGAGGCAGATGATTTTTTCGCCTTGACCGGAAGGGTAGGCATCGGGAAAGCCCGCCGCCGCCTTCATGGCGATGTTCAACATGACCCTGGTGGCGTTGCGGCCGCAGATGACCTGCCCGCCGTTCAGCATTTGATGGGGGGCAACGGCATTGCGTGGCATCTTCCACACGAAGGTGTCGTGCTCGCCGTACGGGATGGGCAGACCTTGGCGGGCGAGCGTCGCCAGACGGATAATGGCGCTCTCGCCGGCCTGGCGATGGATTTCGGTCAACATCACGTCGGGCTGTTGCTGAGTAAACGCACCTTCGCCTTTGATCGGCGGGAGCTGGCCCGGATCGCCCAGAACCAGGATCGGCTTGCCGAATGCCAGCAGGTCGCGGGCCATCTCGTCGCCGACCATGGATACCTCGTCGAGCACCAGGAGCTTGGCATCCCGCAGAATCGACTGCTCGTTCAGGACAAAACGCGGCTTGTGGATGTCGGTGAGCCGCAGTTCCAAACTCCGCAGCCGGGTTTCCTCCATGAGACGGGAAGCCGAATCCAGGGATGCCAACTTGGCGCGGATGTCGGCGATGTCCTTTTTGACCTTATCGATTTCCTCCTTGCTGGCCTCGGAAACGCGGTAAATGAGACTGTGGATGGTGGAAGCGGGTGTGCCCTTGCGGGTCATCACCAGCGCCGCCTTTCCGGTGAAAGCCGCGTACAGCACGCCGCCGGTCACGCTGCCGTCCGGGCCGCATTCCGCAGTCTCAAGACCGAGTTCGCCGATAGCATGGCGCACGATGGTGGTCTTGCCCGCTCCGGCATAACCGAAGACCCGGAACACCTGCTGCTCCTCGGCGCGGTTCTCGAACCAGTTGGTGATGTTGGCAATAGCCTGGGCCTGGAGAGGAGAAAGGGTAAAGGTCATGGCGTGCTCTCCCAGCAGCGCGTCTGCCAGTCGCAGAAGCGGCAGTTAAAATCGTCCCGATGAGCGGAGAGGCGGGGCGGCAGTTCGCCGGCATCAACGGCTTGCAGGACGGCGACCGCTTTGTCGGACAGAGCCTGGGCATCCGTAGGGTCGAACGGCGTTACCGCGTGGAACAGCTCCTGGGTGTTCTTGTTGAGGGCAGTGAACAGGGTCACCGGCACCTCGAGATAGGCCATGTAGATCTGCACCTGCGCCCAGTAGATCGGCTTGGACGCCTTCAGACCTTTTTTGACCAAATCCTCCCATGAGCGGGCATTTATCGCCTTGTGTTCCCACAACGCAGGCCACGAGATGCCAATGTCTGGTCCCGCGACGATGACGCCGTCGATGTGGCCACGGATGCGACCGTGAGCCGTGGAAAACCCAAACTGGCCGCCGTCACGGCGCTCGGTACGCAAATCAAACCCGGCGGCGCGCAGCCAACGGATGGAAAGGGTCTCGAACACATGCCCGGCCTCGAAGATGCGCAAGGCGCGTCCGTCGATGCCGCGACCTGCGTCGGGCGGCGTGCCGGTCATCTCGAACACCAGATTGCGGGAACACGGTTCGCCGATGCGGCTGGCTCCGAGATAGGTGCGGAGAGGCTGGGCGGCGCGCTCCGCAACTAATGCGTCATTGACGCGCTGATTCATCTGCGATACAACGTCGAAGACGTTGGTTTCGCGGTAGACAAACCCACTGCCGTGATTGAGATCGACGATCATGGCCGGGTTCCCCCGCAATACCCCCAGGCGGCCGTTTCCGGCGGCATGTTGAAGCCGCGTAGCGCATAGAGCAGCGAAATGAACTCCGGCTCGGTCAGTGCCCGGTCGGTGGTGCCCAGCTTGTCGGCGGCGATGGTGTTCAGCGCCTGGACCCACCACCAGGAAAAGTCGTCGGAATGCACCACATAGAAAGCGGGCAATCCAGCGCGCTCAGCCAAGCGGATGAACGCCTGGGCGGGCTTGCCGCCAAGGTCCCACTGGCGGGCGCATTCATGTTTGCACTCGACCAGGGCGACGGGCTCGCCGTTGTGGAACTCGAGAAAGTCGATGTCCATCGCCGGGCAGTTCCAGCCCCATTGGCGGTGCCGTTCCGAAAGCGCACGGTCTCGCCAGCCGGTCCGTTCAGGCCTGACCTGCATCGGTCGCCTCCCATGTCCGGGAGAGACGGGCTCTGGCCGTATCAACGGCGGCAGCGTCGATGTCCGCGCCAATGAACAGCCGACCAAGGTCGAGGGCCACGACCCCAGTGGTGCCCCCACCGAGGAACGGGTCGAGGATGGTCTCCCCAGCCACCGTGACCCGGCGTACCAAGTCGGCCATGCCGGTTTCCGACTGGCCCCAGTGGTGGAAACGCTTGTCGTTGTCGTTGGGAGCGGAACGGGTGACGTCGCCGATCCAGTCTCCGTCGTAGCCGTCGCCGCCGTTGATGAACCACAGCACCGGCTTCCAGAAGGTATTGACCTTGCGGTTCCAGAGCTGGACCGACTGTCCACCCGGCGTAAGATACGCCACCGTCCAGTGGTAGCGGAGGTAAGGCGTCATCGCCGCCAGAATCTCCGGCAGATAAGACTGTCCGACCATGACCACGCAGGAGCCTCCCGGCTTCAGCACCTGGGCGGCGGTACGGGCAAGATCGGCATAAACCGGCATAAACTCGCGTGGGTACGGTGGATCGGTGATAATGCAATCGACGGAGCCGGTGGCGATATGCTCGGTCATGTCGGCGACGCTGGCGACGAAAAGGCGGCATCGGTCCGCTGGCGGCTGGACGTTGGTCGGCGGTATCTCGCGGACTTGATGGCGTCGGGCAACGGCGGCCCGCTGCAAGGTTTTCTGCTTGCCCGATTTTACGTCGGCGACGAGGGCCTCCTGCTCCTCGGTGGGTCGGTCTACCACTTTCGCGGCGTCGTTGACCGTCACCTGACCTGAATCTATCGCTGCAATCACAGCCGGAACGCCTTGGTCGCGTACCACTCGCGCTCGCTTTACTGAAGCCTCTCCGACTCTCAGAAGAGTGGCGGCAGTAGATAGCTCAATTGATCCATCTACTTTTTCACGGCCTTTGCCAACCTCCCCGCGACGGATGTTCGCCAGTCGTGCCGCCACCATCGCTCGTTGGCTCTCGTTCAGATGCCGACGATGCACGTTCAGACTGATGACGAACGCGAACGGATCGTCGCCATCGTAAGTCTGGAACTCCAGCGGCACTCCCGCAATCAGGCAGGCGCGGTCGCGGTTGCGGCCATCGAGGACGCGGCCGGTCGGGTCAACCCAGATGGGTTCGCGCAGGCCATGAGTGGAGATGTCATCGACCAACAGGTCGAACTCCGGCCCCTCCATCATCGGAAACATCGTCGCCGCCGGATGGACCGGCAGGGAAACATCGTTCAGATCGAGAATGGCGTCCATGTCCCTTCCCCTCAGAATGGAAGATCGTCGTTGAACGACTGGCGCTGCATGGACGCCTGGAAGCCATCGACACAGGCCTCGATCAGACGGTCGATGTCTGCGGCGGTGCGGTTCTGGAAAGGCTCCATCAGGCCGAGATCGGTCAGCGCCTCGGCGAAGAGGCGTCGGGCCTCCTTGATGGCCTGCCTTTCCCTGTCGGTCTTGTCGATCATTTGCTTCTCCTCTTCATCCAAGCAGCAACCGGGTAAGCTCTTCGTTCTCCGCCGGTCGTTCCCTGGCTCGCGCCACCCCCAGCACGACAAACCGGCTGATGGCGTTGGTGGCCATGGCCTCCAGATCCGCCATGGTCAGGCAGCGGATCGGCAAGTGCAGTTGCCCACGGCCTTCAAGCCACCTGCCGATTTCCATCGCCGCCTCCCTGGTCACATGCGCCTGCCATGCGTCAGACTCTCTCATTACGTGTTCAGCCAAGCCGGACCGGCCGCTTTGGCGACGGGCTGCGGGACTGGGGCGGCTGGTTGCTGCTGCGCGGCCTGTCCCCAGGCGGGCGCGGCTGCGGTCGGGGCAACGGAGGCTGTCGGCGCGCTGGCTCCCAGCTGTTGCCAAGCGGGCTGCCCGGCGGCAGGTGCTGGAGCAGCTTTGTGCTCTTTTTTGCGCGGAGTGGGACTGGGCGGCACGTCCTTGCCGTCCATGATCAACGCCCATTCCTTCTCATTGGGCAGAACAGGGCGGTCGAGGCGGTTCTTGTCGGCATAGCCCGTGCTGGATTCCGTCATGATCTTGGCGACAAAGGTGATGCCGCTGAGGTCCGCCAACCCGCGCAATTGCCGCTTGCCCTTGGCCTCGTCGCTCATGTCTTTGGGATCAAGGCCGAGAGCACTGTCGATCATGGCCCGGAACATGCGCTTGGAGATGTTCCAGCCGGCCGACACGCCGTTTTCATCGACCTTGCCGCCGGAGATGGTGAACGGGTGCCAGAACTTACGTTTGGCATGCGGCCCTTCGGCGACCACGAATTCGCAGTCGAGCTGCAGCACGTCGCTGCCTGCGCTGGCGGAGGGTTTTAGCAAGGCGTGATCGATTTCAGAGAGACCGTTCATGCCGCCCGGACGGATGGTCATGGTGACCTTGGCAAAGGTTCCGTCAGGGATGATCTCGCTGGCCCGCATGGGCTCGGTGTCGTTCAGGTCGTACATCTGATAGTCTCCTTACAGGTGGTTGATCTTGGCAAGCAGAGCACCCAGGTCGGCCGGTTCCGTCACGTCGAGACGGCCGGAACGGTCCTTGGCGGGCAGGTTGAAGGGGTTACCGGCGCGGCAGACGAAGCGGCGCTCCACGCCACTTCCAGGGTTGTGGCGCCAGCCATGACCCTGCGGATGCACCACCTCCGGCGTGACGTCGGGATCGAACAGGGAGAGTGTCAGCACCTGATCGACGATGCCGGGCAACTCCCGCGCCGCCTTGCCGCCTTCCATCTGCGGCTGCCAGGTTGGACGATTCATGTCGTCGATCACTTTCTCCAGGATGCCGACGAAGATCACCGTCTTGCCCGGCGCGTGCTGAAGGTGCTTGAGAAGGGCGATGACTTCGCGGGCCAGAAGGCCATAGGCACCACGGGTGTCGGGCTTGCCGTTCTTCTCGCTGAAGGCCTCGGGTCTGGTCTTGGCCCACGCCATGGCCTGACGGGTCAGGTCAGTGATTGAGTCCACGAACACGATGCGCTTGGCGGCAAGCCTCTGCGCCAGATCGGGATAGGTGGCCACCAGGTGCTGGTGATGGGCCTGGGAAAAGAAATCGTCTTTCGGCACCGAGGGATCAATTCCGCCAATCAGGCAGGCGATGTCGATCGCGTCAGGGAAGGTGCGAATGGCGATGCTGTCGCCCTGCCACCCCTGTACCGACTTGAGGCCAGCCTCAAGGTCAAGACACACCGTGTCCGCAGGTGGCATGGTTTTGAGTTGCCAGGTCTTGCCGGAGCCACTCGGGCCAAACAGGGCGACGGTGGTCTTGCCTTGAGCCTCGGCCATCCGCTGGTCAGCGGAAACGATGCGCAGAGTCATCATCGATCTCCCTGTCTGGTCGTCAATCCATGGGACTGACGGGTCTTTTCCCGGAGTCGGCGGCGGGCGATGATCAGGTAGCTGAAGTCGTCGGGGCCGTTGCGGCGCTGGAGCAGATCGGCTAGGCCGTTGGCAGCGGCGGCAAGGGCGCAGTTGGCGATCCGGTTCAGTTGGTGGCGATCACGTTCCGCCAACCGGGATAAAACAGGCGAGCCGTCCAGGGCCAGAAATCCGCGATGGTATTCCAGGGCGTCCCCGGGAAAGGCGTTGCCGATCCAGGTGGACAGCATTTCTTCCGTCGTTTGCAGGGGGTATTGCTTGGTGGTCATGAGGTCCTCCTGATTATCCTCTACCCACGTTTGGGCAAAAGTGTTCCACGGGTGCGGTTACAGCCCCCGCATGCGCAGATCGCGCCGGATGCGGGACAGTTGGCGATAAAAGCCGCCGTGGGATATCTGGATGTCGCTTCGGATTTGGCGAGATGAGTGGTTAGCCAGTCGGTCGATGATGTCGCGGGCTTGCGCCGGCATGGCCGCCAGCACGCGTTCCAGGTCGACGCGCAGTTCGGTGGTGCCGGTTGCAGGGTCGCCATTCCCTTCGGCGATCAAGTCTCCGCAAGTCAATCCGGGCATGCCCGGTGCGGGATCGTCGAGAGACAGAGGGATGCGGCCGAACAAACGGCGCTGCCTAGCCAGGACTTGGCCGAGACGGTGGGCGCGATGGGCGAATATGGTGGCGGCGAATGCCCCAAGGCTGCCACGAGTCGGATCGAAGGCGGGCAACCGGGCGAATAGATTGGCCAGCAAATCCTGACGGAGATCGTCACGGTCCTGGGATGAAATCCCAAGGCGGCTGCCATACCTACGAGAGGCGACGTCGGCCTCTCTCAGCAGAACCTGCAGGTCGGATAAGTGGATCGTTGAGAGCATCTGCGGCCTCGTGTGTCATCGGTTGCGATGACTCAAGGCTGCCTGAACGCCCCCCGCATTTGGTGGGAATGGAGTGGGAAAGTTGTGGGAAATTGTGGGAAGACGCCCGACCTATGGCCGGATTTCAATCTCTCCTGACCCAAGAGACAGAAAATATCCGCTTGGGCTCCGGCTGTTCCTGACCAGGTGCCGAGCGGCCTCAGTATCGGGGCATCCTTCCGCCAGCCGATCCCGCAATTCGCGGGCGACGTCTCGTGCTTCTCGGCCTGTGTGCGCCTCAATGCCGCGAATGGAAAGTACGCCACCCCTGGCCAGCGCCGTTTCGGCAAGCAGGAGCAACAAGCGATAGGGTTGCGCCGGAACTATTCGCTCCCGCCCATCAAGGATGACCTTGTTTTGCGAGCGGACCACGATCAGTCGGGGGGCGATGTACATATCCGTCGTCAAGCACGTCAACCCGGACACATCCAGCGCGAATCCGTCGCCGCCCAACGCATCATCCGCCCGTACGATCACGACGCCTGTATCTTCGAGACGCCGCACGGCTGTGTTGGTCAAGTCGCTCGGACACAGCAAGGTGATCGGTGCGCCGCGCGATGATCGTTTCAAAGCGTCGATGAACATGGGTTGCCCGGCACCAATAAGGCTGTTCGCCAGAAACACCGTGCGTCCTGTCGGCTGTCTGCCCAGGAACCACACGGCAGGAAGAATCTCGTCGGGCTGACCGAGTCCCGAAGCGAGGGCAATGTATCGGACAAGCGCCGCGACATTGATCCTGAAATTTCTCAGATCATTCTCGGTGAGTGTTGCATCCGATCGATGATCCAGAGGGCAGGCTGCGAAAATCTGGCCATTGATGCGCTGAATCGGTCGCCCGTCGAGGCCGCAATCGCAGCCAACGCAGGGGCTCCAGGTATCGGCTGGCGGTTCTTCGACCAGAACACGCTCTGCCAGAAGGTGATCAAATTCGCGTCCGAAATGACGGACGGCCACCCGGCCCCACAGGGTCGGGGACACGCCCTCACTCAGCCGCAACAGCAGCCGGGGCAGGGTTTCGGTCACGGCAGAATCCATTGCGTTTGAGCAGCTCTATAATACGGGCCTCGAACATCAGTCGTTTGAATGCCGCAGTATCCGGCGGTTTGATCTTGACCGTGACTCTGGCCGGTTGTTTGCGCCCAACGTCGAAATGCACCCGCAAGATCATATGCCCGAGCCGGAAGCTTTCTGAACCGAACACCAATCCCCGCGTCATCTCAGCCAGACGCGCCAGAGCGTTGCCACGGCTGTCGCGGGCGATCAGCGACCATTGCCCCCGTTCTTCGCCGGTGAGGTGGTCGATGGAAATCCGATCAGCCTGCACCTCGACGATCTGCACTCGGACGATGCCGGGATCGAATGCGTGATCGAATGCAAAGCCGAAACCGGCGCGCTCGACCGCCGCGAGCGTATATAGCCTGCGACTGTCGGCACCAGCGAAGAATTCGGGCTGGTCCAACATCGCCACGGCGAAGATATCGGCCAATTCGGCCCGGAGGGATTTGGCGATGCCACCGACCTTCAGGCGGCCGGTTAGTGGCGCGTAGGCGAGGACCGCATGACCTGCCGATTGGAAACTGATGACCCGTTCCTCGCCGCCGTCGATGACCGGCGTCGTGGTGATCTGCGCGCCATAGGTGGCGACGATGTTAGTCTCGTCGTCGTCCTCGTACCACCCGACGCGGCAGTAGTCACCCTGCAACTCACGGACGAACATCACGCCGGCTCCTTGCCGAAACAGCCCTTTGGCCCATTCATCCAGATTCGGATCGATACCCTCTTCGGCTCCGGCGAATTCGGTCAGAGACGACCGCGCCTCCAGCGCCAGCAAATCCGAAGCGGCGTCGAATACCTCTTGGTGATTGAGGAATATCAGCAGAGCGACATGCTTCGGGTCGAGGCGAATCGGATGTCCCGTCGCATCATGGGGGTGCTCGATCTCCACACCGAACTTGGACGCGCGTTCCAGCAAAAGCCGCATACCGTTTTCATTGCCGAATTCGGCGATCCGGTGCAGATCGGCGATCAACCCCTGCGGTTGGGCATCATCGGGGCCGGAGAAAAAGTCGTGCAGAGCCTTGCGGACCTCCGCAGCCTCACCGTCGAAGAGTGTCAGGTCAATTCCATGTTGGGTCGTCAACTGGCGTTCGAACAGGCGACGCAAAAGGCTGAGATCGACGGTTTTTGTGAAGCGCGGATTAATGAATTTTCGCAGATTTCTAGCCATTCAAGAGCCTCCCTGCTCGCTTGGCGATCACGTTATGATCAATAAATATACCGCATACGTTCTTATCTGAAGCGATGGAAGGAGTCGAATCAAATTTGATGGCTGGTACGGAATCGATCGAGCGTGGGTAGAGGATAAATAGGAGCCAACGATGAGTGGTCAGATCCATGCCCAGTTTTACAGCCATTCCCCCCAACCACATGACCCCCTCCGAGCGCCTCGACGAAGTGGCCTCGATTCTGGCCGTCGGTATCACCCGCCTCATGGCCAGGAGCGCGGCCCGCAGTCAAGCTGACAACTCCGGAAAAGAGACAGTTTTCGCCTCGACTTGTCCGCCTGCCAGAGCGTCCATGGTCTCGAAACTGGATGTGGAGAACGGTCATGAATGACGGCGTTTTGAGGCAAGTCGCGGCGTTACCGGCCCTGCCGCCCGATGAATTGCGGACCCTGTGGCGGGAATTGTTCGGCTCCGAGCCGCCACCCTACAACAAGTCGTTTCTGGCCCGCCGTCTGGGTTATCGGCTCCAGGAGCTGGCCCTTGGCGGACTGGCCCCGGCGTCCGCCGCCAAGCTGGACGAGATGGCCGATGAGATTGAGAAAACGGGATCGATCAAGGTTCGCCGCGCCGCCGCCGCGCCGGTGGTCGGAGCCAGGTTGGTTCGGGATTGGCAGGGAGAGATGCACGAGGTGGCGGTGCTCTCCGTCGGCTACGAGTACCGGGGGCGGGTTTTTAAATCCCTGTCGGCCATCGCCCGCACCATCACCGGAACCCGGTGGAATGGGCCGGCCTTTTTTGGTCTCCGTTCCGGCGGAGGCGCTTCATGAGCCGCGCCCCATCCCCCGTCGTGCGCAAAATCCGTTGCGCCATCTATACCCGCAAATCCAGCGAGGAAGGCCTCGAAATGGAGTTCAACTCCCTGGATGCCCAGCGGGAGGCCTGTGAGGCCTACGTCGCCAGCCAGGGCGGACTGGCCCCGGCGTCCGCCGCCAAGCTGGACGAGATGGCCGATGAGATTGAGAAAACGGGATCGATCAAGGTTCGCCGCGCCGCCGCCGCGCCGGTGGTCGGAGCCAGGTTGGTTCGGGATTGGCAGGGAGAGATGCACGAGGTGGCGGTGCTCTCCGTCGGCTACGAGTACCGGGGGCGGGTTTTTAAATCCCTGTCGGCCATCGCCCGCACCATCACCGGAACCCGGTGGAATGGGCCGGCCTTTTTTGGTCTCCGTTCCGGCGGAGGCGCTTCATGAGCCGCGCCCCATCCCCCGTCGTGCGCAAAATCCGTTGCGCCATCTATACCCGCAAATCCAGCGAGGAAGGCCTCGAAATGGAGTTCAACTCCCTGGATGCCCAGCGGGAGGCCTGTGAGGCCTACGTCGCCAGCCAGGGCGGACTGGCCCCGGCGTCCGCCGCCAAGCTGGACGAGATGGCCGATGAGATTGAGAAAACGGGATCGATCAAGGT
>JADGDA010000059.1 GCA_015228695.1 Alphaproteobacteria bacterium | reverse complement strand
ATGGTCATCGCCTCTTCCTGATCGTGGGTGACCATGACGAACGTCACCCCCACCCGCTCCTGGATGTTGACCAGTTCGAACTGGGTGTGCTCGCGCAGCTTGCGGTCGAGGGCGCCCAGGGGCTCGTCGAGGAGAAGCAGCTTCGGATGCTTGGCGAGGGAGCGCGCCAGAGCCACCCGCTGCCGCTGGCCCCCGGAAAGCTGGTGGGGCTTGCGCTTGGCAAGGGCGCTCATGCGGACGAGGGCCAGCATCTCGGCCACCCGGTCGCGGATTTCGGCCTTCGGCAAGTGGTCCTGCCGGAGGCCGAATCCGACGTTCTGTTCCACCGTCATGTGGGGAAACAGGGCGTAGGACTGAAACATCATGTTGACCGGCCGCTCATAGGGCGGCACGTCGGTCATGTCGGCGCCGTCGATGAGGATGCGGCCCTTGCTCGGCCGCTCCAGTCCGGCCAGCATGCGCAGCAGGGTGGTCTTGCCGCAGCCGGAGGCTCCCAGCAGGCTGAACAGTTCCCCCTGATAGATGTCCAGGGACACGTCGTCCACGGCGTGGAAGGCGCCGAACGACTTGCTGACGGACTCGATTCGAACGAACGGCTTGGCGTCGGGATCGAGCCAGGGCTCGATCCGGGCCTCGCCTTCCCCTGGCTGGGTCATTTCCCCGTTTTGACCTTGGTCCAGGCCCGGGTGCGGGCGTGCTCGTACTCCCTTTCCGCCGGAGCCACCGTGAACTCCCTGGCGCGGACCGCCGCCGGGGGATAGATCACCGGATCGTTCCTGATCTCGGCGTCCACATGCGGGGCGGCGGGCACGATGGCGTTGGCGTAACCGGTGGTGTTGGTGACGGCGGCGATGATCTCCGGGCGCATCAGAAAGTCGATGAAGGCATGGGCGTTGTCCGGATGCGGCGCATCGGCCGGGACCGCCATGACGTCGATGTTGACCACCGCGCCTTCCTTGGGAATGGCGATGGCGATGTTCACGCCCTTCTTGGCCTCCTTCGCGCGGTTGCGGGCCTGGACCAGATCGCCGACGTATCCATGGGCCAGGCAGGTGTCACCGTTGGCCAGATCGTTGATGTACTTGGACGAGTGGAAGTAGCGGAGGCTGGGCCGGGCCGCCGTTACCGCGTCGCTCGCCGCCTTGAGATCCTCGTTGGTCTGGCTGGTTCCGGTCTTTCCCAGGTAGCTGAGGGCGGCGGGCACCACCTCGACCGGATCATCGAGCAGGCTGACGCCGCAGGCCTTGAACCTGGAGACCACCTTCGGGTCGAACAGCATCGCCCAACTGTCCGTCGGCGCATCGGGCATGGCCTTCTTGATCATGTCCACGTTATAGCCGAACCCGGTGGCGGAGATCATATAGGGGATGCCGTACTGATTGCCGGGGTCTCCCGCGGCCAGGGTCGCCAGAACGTCCTTGTCCACGTTGCCGAAATTGTGGAGCTTCGCCCTGTCGAGCTTACGATAGAGCCCCGCCTTCACCTGTTGGGCGAAATGGGGGGAAGCGGAGGGGAACACCACGTCGTAGCCGGAACGGCCGGCCATCAGCTTGGCGGCCAGAAGCTCGTTCTTGTCGTAGACGTCGTAATTGACCTTGATCCCGGTCTCGGCGGTGAATTTCTCCAAGGTGTCGGGGGCGACGTAGTCCGACCAGTTATAGACGTTGAGAACCTTTTCCTCGCCGGCGCGCCCTTCCCCGGCACCCATCACCAGCGTCGCGGCAAAGGCCACGGCAACGAACCACAAGCGCATGATTCCCCCACTCCGAAAGCACTGGACCAAGCCTCGACCAGGACGGATATTCGAGACTGCGTCCCCTCCTGTCAACACCCTACTCCGGTTCCACCAAGTCCCGATAGGCATGCCAGCTCGCGTGGCCGACCAGCGGCATGGCAATGGCGAGACCAAGGAAGAACGTCGCCATCCCGACTGCGGTGATCAGCACGATGGTCGCCGCCCAGCCGAGCAGGACTCGCCAGTTGGCGCGGACGGCGGCGATGCTCGTGCTGATGGCGGTCACGGCGGAAACGTCGCGGTCGAGCAGCATCGGAAGGGAGACCACGCTGACGGTGAAGATCGCCGCCGCGATCACCCCGCCGACGGCCGTCCCCACCGCCAGAAAGCCCATGTTGTCGGGATCGAGGAGGATATCGAGCAGGAATGTTTCCAACGGTGGCGGGCCGGAATGGAAAAACAGGGAGAAGATCACCAGCGACAGCAGCGTCCACAGGAACTGCATCATCAACAGGATCACGCCCATGATGCCGATCTGCCCGGCATGGGGGACCCAGCAGGTGAGCGTCCGGCGGAACCCCGGACGGACGCCCTGCTCGCGGCTGCGGCTGATGTCGTACAGACCGACCGCGAAAACCGGTCCGACCAGCAGGAACCCCCCGGCCAGGGGCAGCATCATGGCCCCCATTCCTCCCGCCATCAGGCCGCCGATCAGGGCCCAGCTCGCCAGAACCAGCAGGAGGCCGTAGCCCAGGCTGACCATGGGCGCGAAACGGATGTCCCGCCACCCGGCCGCCAGCCAGCGGCTCGTCTGGTCCACGGTCAGGACGCGGATGGCAGGGTGGGCGAAATCGTGGGCCGGATGTGGGCCGCTCGCGCTCATGCCTGGGTGCATCCGTTCCGCCTCCTCATGACCATCTTTCCCGTCAGACCGGGGCACGGTACGCCAGCGCGAAGCGGGCAGGCAACAAAAAACCCTACTTTCAATCAGGTTACTCCGCGACGGGCGCCCAGAGCACCTCCTCGATCGTCTCCACCCCCGCCGCCAGCATGACCAGACGGTCGAATCCCAAGGCGATTCCGGCGCTGGCGGGAAGGCCGAAGGCGAGAGCGGACAGGAAATCCTCGTCCACCGGCAGACGCCCGCCGTACAGGCGCTCCCGCAACGCCGTGTCCACCGCGAAACGGCGGCGCTGTTCGACGGGATCGGTCAGTTCGGAAAAGGCATTGGCCAGTTCCACGCCGCAGACGTAAAGCTCGAACCGTTCCGCGACTCGGGCGTCCCCCGGCTTGCGCCGCGACAGGGCCGCCATGCAGGCGGGATAGTCGTGGAGGATCGTGGGCGCTCCGTCTCCCAGCAACGGTTCGATCCGGTCGAGGGCGATACGGAAGAAAATGTCTTCCCAGCGGTCGCCGTCGGCGCAGGAAACGCCGATCCGCCGCGCCTCGGCGGCCAGGGCGGCGGGGGGAGGGTCGGGGTCGTCGGGGTCCGCCACCGTCGCGAGCAGGTCGATGTCCGCCAGGGAACGGAACGCCTCGGCCACGGTCAGGAAGCGCCAGGGGAGTCCGGGATCGCAACGCCGGCCCCGGCGGACGAACGCCGCCACCCCCGCCGCGTCGGCGCAGGAACGCAGCAGGTCCTCGCAATCGGTCATCAGGTCGCGGTAGTCCGCTCCGCTCCGGTACCATTCGAGCATGGTGAATTCCGGATGGTGGGTGTCCGAGCGCTCCCCATTGCGGAACACGCGGGCGAGCTGGAAAATGCGCGGCATTCCCGCCACCAGCAGTTTCTTCATAGCGAATTCGGGCGATGTGTGCAGATAAAGGGTCCGCGCGCCCTGGGCAAAGGGTTCCCTCAGCTCCGTCGCGAACGGCTGGATGTGGGGCTCGATGCCGGGACTCGTCTGAAGGGCGGGGGTTTCGACCTCGACGAAGCCGCGCCCGGAGAAAAAACGGCGCACGTCCGCGAGGATCGCCGACCTCTTGGCGAGGTGGGGGCGGTTTCTTGCGAAGGTGTCTGGAGTCCACCACGTCATGACCACGAAGCCCTCGAATTCCCGCCGTTATGCCGCGGCCGTCACTCCGTACCTGGAGTCACTGATCGCCGATGAGCCCGCTATCGCGAGGCAGTTCGTCCCCAGCGACGCGGAGGAGATTCCGGCCTGGGGCGAAAGCGACGATCCCATTGGCGACTCCGCCCACTCCCCCGTCAAGGGGATCGTCCACCGCTATCCCGACCGGGTGCTGCTGATTCCCCATCATGCCTGCGCCGCCTATTGCCGGTTCTGCTTCCGCCGCGCGCGGGTGGGGCGGCCGGACGGGGCTTTGTCGCCGCCGGAGCTGGCCGCCGCCCTGGCCTATGTCCATGCCACGCCCGCCGTCCGGGAGGTGATTCTCAGCGGCGGCGATCCCCTGATGCTGTCGGCGCGGAGACTGGCGTCCCTGATCGCGGCCCTCGACGCCATCCCCCATGTCGAGGTGATCCGCCTGCACACCCGGATTCCCGTCGTCGATCCGGATCGGATGACCCGGTCCCTGATCGCGGCCTTGAGGACCTCGGAAAGCGCGGTCTATCTCGTTCTCCACTGCAATCACCCGGCGGAGTTGACGGACAGAACCCGCGCGGCCTGCCGCGCCGTCGTCCTGGCCGGCATTCCCATGCTGGCGCAGACGGTCCTGCTCAAGGGCGTCAACGACGATCCGTCCGTCCTGGCCGCGCTGATGCGCGCCCTCGTCCGCAACCGGATCAAGCCTTATTACCTGCACCACTGCGACATGGCCCCCGGCACCGGCCATTTCCGCACCACCCTGGCCGAGGGGCGGGCCCTGGTCCGGGCCTTGCGGGGAGAGGTCTCCGGGCTGTGCCAGCCGACCTACGTCCTCGACATTCCCGGCGGCCACGGAAAGATTCCGGTCGGTCCCGATCATCTGCTCGACGGCGGGGCCACGGTCGAGGACCCGCGCGGCAACCGCCATGCCTATCCGCCGTGCATCCGCCTCTTGCGCTCGAACTCGTCGATATAGAGTTCGGGCAGGGCCCGGCCCCTGAGATCGAAGATGGCAATCGCCTGGTCCACGGTCTCCACCGCCGAGGGACAATGACGCTCGCGCACGGCGAGGATGGGATCGGGCGTCTCCTCCGCGCTTTCCAGGACCGCGATCAGCGAGGCCAGCAGGCATCCGGTGCGCCCGTGGCTTTCCCGGCAGAAGGCGAGCACCCGGCGGCCGGCGCGCAGGTCCGCGATCACGGTCTTAACGAGGGCCGGCCACTCGGGAGGGACGCCGCCGTAGTCCGGCAACGGAGCCACCAGCAGATTATAATGGGCGCCGAAGCGCCAGGGCACGGGATGCTCCATCGCCAGCACGACCTGGACATCGAAATCGTCCAGGTCCTCCGGCTTCAGGAAGCGGGTGCCGGCGGCTCCGATGGAGAAGTCCCCGACCCGCACGAGCGCGCCCCTGTGCGGAGGGTGAGTGTCGGCGGCGCGGACCATGTCCGCCCAGGCGTCGTGATGGTGCTCCTCCCTCATCGGGCGTCTCCCCCCCCGGAACCGGCGGTCTCGGGGCCGCGCCACAGACCGGCGGCCCGTCCCTTCTCCCAAAACGCGGACACGGCCTCCGACGGGCCGAATTCCGCTCCCAGGCCGACGGCGGGAACGCAAACGGTCGCGTAGAGGTCCTCGATGGTGGTCGCGTTCCGCTTGTTGCTCAACTGTTTTTGCAGCAACTCCTCGTTGGTGAGGGGGTTGCACAGCATGGGATGCTTGTCGAACATCTTGCGTCCGTGGTGCTGAAGGTCGAAGACGTGGTCGACCAGGATGGTGTGGCTCATCTGGCCTTCGAGGAAGTGCTGGACGGTTTCGGAAATCACTCCCCACGGCCTGCCGCCGAATCCGGGTTCGAAGTAACCCCGGCTGAAGACCTCGGACGACAGGGCGAAAAACTCGATCTGCTTTTCCCTCGGCATGGCCTCCAGGCGGGAGAGGAACTGGAGCGCCTGGGTCGAGCCCAGAAAAGCCCGGTATTCGGAAAACAGTTTTTCCGCCGCCTCCGGCGCCCTGTGCAGGCTTGCCCCATAGGCGCTGGACTGGTTCAGTTCCACCGCCACCGCCAGGGTCAGATAGACGGCGAAAATCTTGGCGGCGCTGTGGTGGACCTCGATGCGAAGGTCATTGGCCTCGACGCCGAGCGGAGACGAGGCCGAGGCCGAGGCCATGGCGTCGCTGAGGTAGACGTCGCACAGGATGCGGTTGGCTCCGTAGACGCTTTGCGCCCACTTCGAATCGAGCTTCGGCTTGCGGTCCCGGTGCCGTTTCCGGTTCGCCCACCAATGGAACAGGCGAAGCTCGCGGGTCATCTCCGGCTGGCGGATCGGCAGTCTGTCCAGCGCCACCAGCCCGGTGGCGCCGTCCAGCGAGACGTAGTCGCCCTCGCGGATGGCCTCGAACACGGCCAGGGATTCCAGCCGGCACGACATCCCGACCACGGCGGGAACCCCCAGGTCGCGGGCCACCACCGCCGCGTGGCAGGTGGTTCCGCCGGTGGCCGTAAGGATTCCCTTGGCCACCACCATGCCCGAAAGATCATCGGGATCGGTGTCGCGGCGGACCAGAATGACCCGTTCGCCCTGGCGGGCCAACTCCTCGGCGCGGGTCGGAGTGAGCGCCGCGATGCCGACGGCGACGCCGGGAGAGGCGGGCTGCCCCATTGCCGTCCGCCCGGAAGCCACGGCCTCCTCCACGGCGCTTTCGAGCAGGCTGGCGCGGCCCGCCAGAAGATCGCTCTGTTTGGGACTGAGCAGGGCGACGGCGCGGTCGCGGGTCATCCGCTTCCTGCAAACCTCATGGACGGCGAAGGTGGCGGTGGCTTCCGGGGAGGTCTGGGCGGCGCGGCACTGCAACAGGTGGAGAACGTCGTCCTCCACCGTGAACTCGACGTCCACGATGGCTTTGTAGTGGCGCTCCAGCAACTCGACGCTTTCCCGGAGCTGGCGGTAGACGGCGCCGTTCCATTGTTCCATGGCGGAGATGGGCAGGGGGCTGTGGGTTCCCGCCACCACGTCCTCTCCCTGGGCGCAGGGCAGGAACTCGCCGTACAGTCCCGGCGCGCCGGTGGCGACGTTGCGGCTGAAAACCACGCCCGAGCAGGAGCGGTCGTCCAGGTTGCCGTACACCATTTCCTGAATGGTGATGGCGGTGCCCAGGGTGTCCGTGATGCCGTTGATCCGGCGGTAGGTGACGGCGCGCGGGTTTCTCCAGGACTCGATCACCGCCCGCACGGCCCGGTCCAACTGCTCCCAGGGGTCCTCGGGGACGGGGGTTCCGGTGGTCTTGGCGATCAGTTCCCGGAAGCGGCGGCAGGTGTCGGAGGTGGAAGGAGCGCCCTCGAACAGACGCGCCTCGACCTTGCAGACGATACTGCCGTACATGGTGAGGAAGCGGCGGTAACAGTCGTAGGCGAATCGCCCCCCCCGGTTCCGGGCGATGCCCTCGGCGATGGCGTCGTTGATGCCCAGATTGAGGATGGTGTCCATCATTCCCGGCATGGACACCTCGGCCCCGGAGCGCACCGAAACCAGCAGCGGGTTTTCCGGGTCGCCGAACCGCTTGCCGGTCCGCTCCTCGACCCGGCCCATGGCCGCGCGCAACTGGGCGGTCAGCCCCTCGGGCAGTTCCCCCGCGTGGACCATGGCATGGCGCGAGACCAGGGTGGCGACGCAAAGCCCCGGAGGCACCGGCAGCCCCAGGCGGGAAAGAACGCCGAGACCGGCCCCCTTGCCTCCACGGATCTGCGGGGTGCAGGTCTCAGGCGATTCGTCGAGCAAAAACACGAGTTGCCGGTCTGGCGTCATCCCGTCCATGAAGGTCCACCTCCTCTGCCCGCGCCCGGTTCCCACATCGCGGCCATAGGCCGCAACCCATTGATTCGTATTACTGGTCCTGAAAATCTTCGCAAGCCGCGAAGATTTTCAGGACCAGTAATACAGCGACCGGGGCACGCTAAACCTCCGGCCCCCGCGCGGCAATCGGTTTTGAAACGGGAACGGGGCAAACCGGTTGCCCGGAATTCCGGCGGCGCTATCATCGGGGCATGAGTTTTCCGACGCCCCTCGTGACCCGCTTTGCGCCCAGTCCCACCGGCCTCCTCCACCTTGGCCACGCGTACTCGGCCCTGTTCGCGTCCGCCGCCGTCCGTTCGAACGGGCGGTTTCTGCTGCGGATCGAGGATATCGACAGGGGGCGCTGCCGGCCCGAATTCGAGACCGCGCTGATGGAGGACCTCGCTTGGCTGGGGCTGGAGTGGGAACGGCCCCCGCGCCGTCAGTCGGAGCACATGGACGATTACCGGGAGGCGATCGGGCGTCTCGCGGCCCGCGACCTGATCTATCCGTGCTTTTGCACCCGCAAGGAGATTCTGGCGGAAATCGCCGGGATGGGATCGGCCCCCCATGGTCCGGACGGGCCGCTCTATCCCGGCACCTGCCGGCATCTGAGCGGGGAGCGGCGGAGACGGCGCCTGGAGGAGGGGGATCCGTTCGCCCTTCGCCTCGACATCCGGCGGGCGATTGCCGCGACCGGGCCGCTGTCGTGGACCGACCGGGGCAGGGGAACCGTGGAGGCCGCACCCCACATCTTCGGCGACGTCGTTCTGGCGCGCAAGGACACCCCGGCCAGCTACCACCTCGCGGTGTCCGTGGACGACCATTTACAGGGAGTGACCCTGGTCTGCCGGGGCGAGGACCTGTTCCCCTCCACCCACGTCCACCGGCTGTTGCAGGCCCTGCTCGGCCTCGACACTCCCGAGTACCACCACCACCCGTTGATCGCCGGCGAGGATGGGCAACGCCTGGCCAAACGAACCCACGCCCCCACCCTCCGCTCCCTGCGCGAGGGCGGAGCAACCCCGGAGGACATCCGGCGACGTCTCGGTTTTTCAGGACCGGGATGACGGAGGCAGGGGGGCAGAGCGGAACAGCCCTGACTTCCAAGCAACGGTTCCGCTGGTTTCAGACTCTTACAGAGAGAATTCAGCCCATTTCCAGCATGTGCGTGTCAGCACCAATACCATGTAAATCCGCGCGGAACCTTGGGATATCCAAGGCCGCGTCTTGCGGTAGAGCCAGTTTGTCTGGTAAGTTTGGCGTCCCCTAGGGGATTCGACCGATACCAATATAAACACATGCAAAAACAATGACTTACATACGCTCTCCCGCTTATCTTTGTGCCACCTTTTTGTCTTTTTTGTGCCACCCCGTCAAGCAGCTACCGAAAGGGGACGTCTACCTGCCTGGAGAACCGCCCGTCCCCACCGTTCGAGGCGGGAGACGGGAGCCCGCTCGCCTTCAATTTCGAAGCTGGCTCGGCTGTCGGCGAGCAGAAGAAAACTGGCGGCCCTCGCGATGAGTTGGCGGCCGGTGCGACCGACGATCCCGCCGACCTTTTCCCCCAGCTTCGCGGAGACGAACGCCTCCAGTTCGGGAGTCCGCCGAATCACCGGACAGAATCGCCCGGTTCCGAGCAGATTGTCGCGGACCCGATGACGCTTCGACAATCGTGATTTGGCGGTGAAGCAGGCGGACGGGTCCAGGGCATCCACCGCCTCGGTCCTGCCCTTGGCGTCGTCGATGTCAAGAGTCCTGCCGGTCAGGGTTTCGTAGAAGAACCACGCCCTCCGGTTGGCGATCCCGGCCGGCGTGGCGATGACGAACGCCGCCATGTCGGCTTCGGGAAGGACATCGAAGATGCGTTTCCACACCAGGAGATCGGCGTCTTCGTGCTTCAGGGCGAAAGTCAGGTGTCCGGCAAGGGTATCCTCCGGGCGGTATCGCCTGTCGAAAAACTTCCATTTTCCGACGGTCCTGGTGCTGCCCGCCACATGTCGCTCCGAGACGCAGCACGGCCGTCGCACCGGGGCCGCGACGCCAAGAGCCTGGACCAGGGCCGACGTGCCAACAAGGCTGCATCCTTCGGGGACGATTTCGTCCTGGAAGGCGAATGGGCGTTGAAAAACGATACTCATGTCGAAATCCTGCTGCGGATATCGAAAACCATACTATCATGGAATTCGGCATCGAAAAACAGCGGCGTCGAATTCGGGATCACAGCACCCTGCCAAGCCGCTCCCAGAATGCGATGCTCTCAATGAACTCGACCTCTCTCGCCAAAGATCGGCGTAGGGCTTCTTCCGGGGAGAGGTCGGGATAATCCTCGATCTTGAAATTGTCCGCGTTCAGGGAGCCGCGCGGTGGCAGGTCATGCCCGTCCGCCTGGGAGCATTTCCCACTCACAGACGGGGCAGGTTTTCCATTCCGGGTCGTCCAGTTCGACATTGGATCGCACCACGAAGCCGCATCCCGAGCATACCATGACGTGACCATGGTCTCGGTATCGGTCGAGGTGGTCGCCAGGACCACGGTCGGCATCAGGTGCCGTCATGGGGCCGCCTCGGCCATCATCGCGTTCTTCAACCTTTGCACCGACGCCGGGCTGATGCCGCCGACACGACGGGCGGTCTCCCTCACGCCACATCCATCCTTCAACGCAGCTTCTGCCGCAACCAGCTTGGACATCTCCAGCTTCGGTCGCCCTATCCGAACGCCGTTTGCCCGTGCCCGCTCATGACCGACGAGAGCCTTCTCCCGAAGCGTCGAACGGTGGAAGTTCCGAAGCACCTCGAACAGCAGATCGAGATGAGCCCGTCCGGCCAGGGTGGAGTCGTCCAATCCTTCGTCGTGAAGGAAGAAGCCGACACCATGGTTTCGGGTTTCGTCCATGATTTTCACGAGATCGGGCATCGAGCCCAGTTTGTCCAACGAGGTCACCAGGATCATCTCGAAATCGCCAGAACCGATATCACAACGAAGTCGATTGAACCCCGACCTCCGACGAAGAGAGTCGCCGGTCAATTCGTCGTCGCGGTACTCGGCAACCACCGTCCACCCCAGGAGCCTCGACGCGGAAATCAAGGTGGCACGCTGTTCCTCGATACCCTGGTCGGGCGTCGGACGGAGGTAGAGGGCGACACGCTTGCTCATCAGATCGCCCCCGCCGCGACCTGCCGAAGGGTATGCGGGTTCGCCTCGGCATATTGGGCGGTCTGGCTGATGTTGGCATGACCCATGAGGACCGAGACGGATTTGATATCTACACCCGACGCGATCAGCTTCGTGGCAAATCCCCTCCTGCCCGAATGGCTCTTTACCGAGTCAGGCAATCCTGCCTTTCTGAAGAGCCGCTTCACGGTCTGCTGCAACGAATTTGCCGTGAATCCGCCGCCCTTCTGGGATTGGAACAGGTGCGAGCCGGGACTGAGCGTGTCCCCTTGCCGCCGCCGTTCGTCCAGATACGCCATTACCGCTCGCCGCACTTTCGGGTTGGTCAGGTAGACCTCGCGGTTTTGGTTGGTCTTCGAGCGAGCCTTGGTGATGTTGAAGACCTCCCGCAATTCACCGTCGTTGCCCAGAACATCACCCACCCGAAGGCTGGCGACCTCGCCGATCCTGAGCCCGAGTCCAAACGTCATCATCAGAATGGCGGTGTTGCGAACCGCATG
>JADGDA010000058.1 GCA_015228695.1 Alphaproteobacteria bacterium | reverse complement strand
GAAGGCGCGCTTTCGCACGACGCCCGGCAAGGGAAATACGCCGGGCCGATTTATCGGCTCGCCGGTATAAAGGCGCTCACGCCTTCCGCGCCGCCCTGGGCGATCGCGGTGGCGAGCGGTCCCCACGGGCTTTGCAGCATGGGAATGGGCACCTCGTTCTGTTGCGAGATGGAGCCCAGGACGGCTCCGTCGGCCTGCTTCACCGTCCAGGTCACCTTGACCCGCATGCCCTGCGGTTCGGCCGAGGCGGCGGCCTTCGGGGGGTCGAGAGCGATCCGGCCTTCGATCAGAAGCGCCTTCCCGCCGTCGGGAGCCTTGCTCCGCACCTCCAGTCCCATGTGGCGCAGGGCGGTTTCCATGGCGGCGTGCAAGGCGGCGTTGCCGTCCGCCGGAAGGCCGAGGATCGGCAGAAGGACGACCGGGGACGGGGCCTCGGGTTCGAGCGCTTCCTCGTTGATCTGGGCGATCAGGCGGCGGGCCGGCTCGGCGACGATCCGCCCGGCCAGGGCCGGCGTGGCGGAGCGCCAGGACGTTTCGTCCACCTCGATCCGCGCCTCGCTTTCGTCGTCCGGCACGGTCTCTCCGACGACCCGCCATTTCACGGACAGGGTTACGCGCCCCTCTTTCCGGCCGACCTCCTCCACCGAGGCGTAGAGCACGTAGCGGAGCCATTTCGCCTCGTCCATGTCCGTCGTGGCGAAGATGTCGGCGTCCATGAGGGCGCGGACCATGGCGTCCGCAAGGGCCGGGGCGGCGGGGCCGGGGGCACCGGAAAACGGCCGCACCACCACCCCGACGCCCGAGGGAATGAGGGAGAGGGGATCGGCTCCGGGGTCGGAGTCGTGGCGGAACGGCTGGGGGACGCTCTCGCAGGCCGTCACCAGCCACAGGACCAGAAGCCAGCGGAAAAGATCAGGGCGCAAGAACGATCGCCGACAGGCCGCGGCCATAGTCCGCCTCCCCGCGCAAGGTCGTCCGCCGGTAACTGAAAAACCGGTCCTCCTCGGCCAGGGTGTCGTGGGAGGAACGGACCACCGTCCCGACCTCCGCCCTGCCGAGCCTGCGCGCGGCGTATCCGGGCAGATCGAACAGGAAGTGGCCTTCCCGCCGCGCCGGAACGAAGAAGGCCGCATTGTCCGGGTTCTCGCTCAGCAGCGGAGCCGGAAACTCGGGACCCACCTCGTAGGATTCCCAGGCGATGCACGGACCCACGGCGGCGACGATCCTGGACCTCCGCGCCCCCAGGCTTTCCATGGCATCCACCACCGCTTCGAGGATGCCGCCGGAGGCTCCGCGCCATCCCGCGTGGGCCGCCCCGATCACCCGCGCCTCTCCGTCCGCCAGCAGCACCGGGGCACAGTCGGCGGTCAGAATGCCGAGCACCACTCCGGGAACGGCGGTGGCCATGGCGTCGGCGACCGGGGCTTCTCCGTGGGACCAGGCCCGGTCCGCGATCACCGCCCGCGCGGTGTGCTCCTGATGGACGGTGGTCAGGGCGGAGACGGGCATCCCGATCATGCCCATGGCCCGCGCGCGGTTTTCCGCGACCCGCGCCGGGTCGTCCCTGGACCCGAATCCGCAGTTCAGGGAGGCGTACACCCCCTCCGACACCCCTCCCTCGCGGGTGAAGAAGGCATGATGGACGGACTCCGTGCCGTCGAGGGCGGAAAGAGTGATCATGGTCCAAATCCCGGCAAGGGGGGCGATGACGGCGCCGCCAAGCCGAGCGCCTTGAACAGAGTGCCCATTTCCTCCGCCCCGATCAAGCGTTGCAGGGCGGAGGCGACCGCCGCCGCCTGCCGGGGAGGCTTGCCGTCCATCAAGGCCCGCGCCCGGACGGAAATGCCGAGGCGTTGCAGCCACAATCCCTGGCCGATGGGGCCTTCCACCCGCGCCCCCTCCCCCTTGGCGGCGGCGGCCAGGGCGGCGAAGTCCACATGGGCGGTCAAGTCCGCCTCGCCCGGATTTTCGAGGGGAGGATGGGGCGCATGCCTGCGCACGGCCTGGAACGAATCGCCCGGAGCACTGCGGGCGGTTCCGTAATCCACGATCAGCGCCGCGCCACCCTCCCGCGCCAGCCGGCGGCCGATTGCGGCGGCGAGCGCGATTCCCGCCGGGCAGGTCTCGGCGATGGAGCCCGGCGGACTACCCCGCACCTCCTCCGCCAGGGGAGGCTCCGCGACCGGGTCCCCGAGCACGAAACGGAACCCCCCTCCATCGAGGCCGACCAGCCGCTCGCGCCACCCCTCGGCGGTGCGCTCGAACTGGCGGATCGGCAGGGCGTCGAAGAACTCGTTGGCGATCAGAAGGATCGGGCCGCCGGGCACCTGCTCGAACCCGTCGTGCCACGTCGCGGCCCGGCCGCCGAGGGCCGTGCGCTGGAGCGCGCGCAGGCTGGGGCTGGTTTCCACCAGATGCGGATCGATGGCGGCAAGAAACGCGGGAACACCCGCGGCCGCGCGCAGGAAATCGGCCACCAGGGTGCCGCGCCCCGGTCCCAGCTCGACCAGCCGGACCGGCGCGGGCGACCCCATCCCCTGCCACGCCACCGCCGCCCACAGGCCGACCAGTTCCCCGAACATCTGGCTGATTTCCGGAGCGGTGGTAAAATCCCCGGCGGCTCCGAAGGCCTCTCCCCGCGCGTAATAGGCCGCAAGGGCGGTCTCCATGTACGCCGCGACCGGGATCGGTCCGGCGGCCATCCGCCGCCGCAATGACTCTTCGGCGTCGGTCAAGACGGGCGCTTGGCGGTCGCGACCAGGGCCAGTCCGACCAGAATCAGCGGCAGGGACAAAAGCTGTCCCATGGTCGCGCCTCCCCACAGGAACCCGAGGAACGGATCGGGCTGGCGGAAAAACTCGACGGTGATCCGGGACGCGCCATAACCGATCAGAAAGGCCCCCGACAACATGCCCGCGCGCCCGCGCACCGCCTTGATCCGCCAGAGGAGGTGCAGCACGACGTACAGCAGCAGACCCTCCAGCGCCGCCTCATAAAGCTGGCTCGGGTGGCGGGGGTCCGGCCCTCCGCCGGGGAAAACCATCGCCCAGGGCACATCGGGGGCCACGCGGCCGAACAACTCGCCGTTGACGAAGTTGGCGATCCGCCCGAAGAACAGACCGACCGGAACCCCGCACGCGACCAGATCGCCAAAGGCAAGCAGGCCGATCCCTTGCCTCCGCGTGAACAGGACCAGGGCGAGGACCACCCCGAGAAGCCCGCCGTGGAACGACATCCCGCCCTTCCACACCTGGAGGATTTCCAGCGGCTCGGAAAGGTAATAGTCCGGCTTGTAGAACAGCACGTAGCCGAGACGCCCCCCCAGAATGACCCCGACGGTCGCCCAGGACACGAATTCCTCGATCTGCGCTCCGGACAGGATGGGGGCCGGCCCCACGGGCCTCCGCGCCAGTTGGCGCACGGTCCACCAAGCGCCGAGGATTCCCGCGATATACGACAGGGCATACCAGCGGATGGCCACGGGCCCGAGGTGAACCAGGATCGGATCGATCTGGGGATAGGCGATGGCGGACAGCATCGGAGGATCAGCGGTATGGATCGGGGGCGCTGAGATAGTCGCGCACGTAGCGGCCGATGCCGTCCTCAAGGGGAGTGAACGGCTTGGTGTACCCCGCATCGCGCAGGCGCCGCATTTTGGCCTCGGTGAAGTATTGATACTTGGCGCGGATTTCCAGCGGAGTATCCACGTACTTGATATAGGGCTCCTTGCCCAACGACCGGTAGACGGCGGAGGCCAGATCGAGGAAGGAACGGGCCTGCCCCGTGCCGATATTGTACAATCCGTTGACCTGCGGATTGTCCAGCAACCACATCATCACATCGACGCAGTCGTCGATATGAACGAAGTCGCGCAACTGCCCCCCGTCCGCATAATCGGGATGGTGGGAGCGGAACAGGTGGCAGGGGTTGTCGGTGTCCGCCTTGGGAAACACCTGCGACACCACGCTGCTCTGGGAGCCCTTGTGGTATTCGTTGGGTCCATAGACGTTGAAGAACTTGAGCCCGACCCACTGGGGCGGCCGCATGCGGTTGTTGGCGAGCTTGCGCGCGATGCGCCGGTCGAACAGGTTCTTGCTCCAGCCATAGGCGTTGAGCGGCCGCAGCCGGGCCAGATGCTCCAGCGAACCGTCATCGTCGAAGCCCTGGCTGCCGTCGCCATAGGTGGCCGCGGACGAGGCATAGATGAAGCGGACCCGGTTCACCCCGCACCATTTCCACAACGCCAGCGACAGGCTGAAATTGCTGGTCAGGATCAGATCGGCGTCGGTCTCGGTGGTGGCGGAAATGGCGCCCATGTGGAAGATCGCGTCGATCTTGGTCTTGTTGGCGTCGAGGAAGGTGAACAGATGCTCCGGCATGACCACGTCGGCCAACTCGCGCTTGGCGATGTTGCGCCACTTCTCGCTGTGCCCGAGCCGGTCCACGACGACCACGTTGTGCTCGCCGCGCGCTTCGAGCGCGGCGACGATGTTGGAGCCGATAAAGCCCGCCCCCCCGGTGACCACGTACATCTGGGTTTTCTCCGTTCCTCAGCCGCCCCGTTTATAGGCCCCCCCAGGAGGAGCCGCAAGACGGGGCGATCGGGTGAACCCGATCGCCCTTATTTTCTCGCCCCCTCAATCGCCGCTGAAAAGCCCCTTGCCGGGCGAAGATGGGGAATATGTTCCTTCACCCACCCGCCCCGACAAGACGTCCCTCCTGCAACTCTACGGTCCGGTCCATCCGCGCCGCGAGGTCGGGGTTGTGGGTGGCGATCAGGGCGGCAAGGCCCTCTTCCCGCACCAGCCGGAGCAATTCCTCGAACACTCGCCCGGCGGTGCCGGGGTCCAGGTTGCCGGTGGGTTCGTCGGCGAGAAGGATTTTCGGGCGGTTGGCAAGCGCCCGGGCGATGGCCACCCGCTGCTGCTCGCCCCCGGACAACTGCCCCGGCCGATGCTGGGCGCGGGCGGCCAGCCCCATCCGGTCGAGAAGGCGCAGGGACCGTTCCGTCGCCTCGCGCGCAGAGACGCCGGCGATCATCTGCGGCAGGTTCACGTTTTCCAGGGCGGAGAATTCGGGCAACAGATGATGGTATTGATAGACGAAGCCGAGAAACTCCCGCCGGAACCGCGTGCGGCGGTCGTCGGAGGCGCGCCCGCAATCCTCGCCCCCGATCCGCACCTCGCCCTCGTCGGGCCGTTCCAGCAGCCCGGCGATGTGCAGGAGGGTGGACTTGCCCGCCCCGGACGGCCCGACCAGGGACACGATCTCCCCCGCCCGCACCGCAAGCTCGGCCCCGCGCAGGACCTCAAGCACGGCCTCGCCCTGACGGAAACGGCGCTGGATGCGGTCGAGCGCCAGAACCGCCGGGGCCTCATTCATAGCGCAACGCTTCCACCGGATCGAGCCGGGCGGCCCGCCACGCCGGGTAGAGGGTCGCGGCAAAGGACAGGCCCAGCGCCATCAGCACCACCGACACCACCTCGTCGGGGTCCACCACCGCCGGCATTTTGGAGAGAAAGTAGATTTCGGCGGAAAACAGCTCGGTGTGGGTCAATCCCTGGAGGAACTGGCGGATGGATTCGATGTTGAGGGAAAACAACAGCCCCAGCACCACGCCGAAGACCGTTCCGCTGACCCCGACACTGGCTCCGCTGAGGAAGAAGATGCGCATGATCATGCCGCGCGAGGCCCCCATGGTGCGCAGAATGGCGATGTCGCGCCCCTTGTCCTTCACCAGCATGATCAGACCGGAAATGATGTTGAAGGCCGCAACCACGATGATCAGGGTCAGGATCAGGAACATTACGTTGCGCTCGACCTGGACCGCGTTGAAGAAGCTGGCGTTGCTCTGCTGCCAGTCGTGTATCCGCACGGCGGGGCCGGCCGCCTCGGCGATCTTGAGGCCGACGCTCGACACCAGATCGGGATGGGTCAGGGTCACCTCGATGGAGTTGACCTTCCCCGGAGGCAGGCCGAAATAGAGCTGCGCGTCTCCGAGCGGCATGTAGACGAACGACGAATCGTATTCGTACATCCCCACATTGAAAATGGCGGCCACCTTGTAGCCGCGCATGCGCGGCACCGTGCCGAAGGCGGTGACGCTGCCCTTGGGGGAAATCAGGGTGACCTGGCCCCCGACCACGACGCCCAGTTTTTCGGCCAGACGGTGGCCGATCACGATCACCCCGGAGCCGTCGAATCCGGCCAGGGACCCCGCCCTTATCCCATTGGCGAGGACGGTGATCGAGCGCAGGTCCTCCGGCCGCATGCCGCGCACCAGGGCGCCCGCCGACTGGCCGCCCTCGGCGGCCATCACTTGGCCCTCGACGGTGGGAATGGCGCGGACGACCCCCGGAATGGCGCGGATTTGGCCCGCCAGCGGATCGAAATCCCCGATCGCGCCCTGGCTCCCGTAAATGGCCAGATGTCCGTTGAGACCGATGATCCGCTCAAGCAGTTCCTGGCGGAAGCCGTTCATGACCGCCATGACGATGATCAGCGTCGCCACCCCGAGCCCGATGCCGAGCAGCGAAAACCCCGCGATCACCGACACAAACCCTTCCTTGCGGCGGGCTCTCAGGTAGCGCAGGGCCACCATTCTCTCGAACGGCGAAAACACGCGGCGTCATCCTTCTTCCCGGCGGAGGGCCGGTATTATTCGAATTCGACGAGGACCTGATTGACCTTCACGCCGTCACCCTGGGCCGCCTTGATGGCTTTCACCGTGCCCGCGACGGGGGCGACGACGTTGGTTTCCATCTTCATGGCTTCGAGCACCATGACCTGCCCGCCGGCCTCGACCTTCTGCCCCGGCTGGACGTCGATCCGGATGACCATGCCCGCGACGGGACTGCGGCAGACCTTCTCCTCGTCCACGGGACCTTCCGCCTTGGCGGCCGCCGGAGCCCCGGTCCCGCCCCCCGGCAGGGAAATGGTCGTGGGAGTCTCGGGATAGGGCAACAGATAGGACCGGCCGCGCGGGGCGTAGTCCTCCTCCGTCACCTCCACGTCGATGTCATAGGTTCTTCCGTCGATCGAGATCTGCAACTTCATGCGAAACTCCTGTCTCAGCGGGTGCGCGTCTGACGATGGGACACATGACTGTCGAGACGGCCCCGCTGTGCCCATGTGCTTGAAGGCTCGGCCACCCTCCGGGCCGAGCGGATCCGCACTTTCACGCCCAGGTGAGAGGTCACCACCGCCGCCATGATCGCAAGGGTTTCCGGGCTGAGCGCCTGGGAGTCCACGGCGGAGACGGTGGCGGCCAGATTTTCCTGGCGCACGCGGACGTCGTTCAGTTCCGATTTCAATCCGGCGATTTGCGTCTGCATCTCGCGGCGCATTTCGTTGATGGCCGCCAGAACGTCTTCCATCGATAACGCTGACATGGATGATTCCCCGCGCTGCTCGTTCGCCCGTGACCGGATATCAAAGCGGAATGAGGCCGTGTTTCTTCGCCGGCCGCGATTCCTGCTTGGCGTGGAGGCTCTCCAGAGCCGCCGCCAGATACTTGCGGGTCTCCGAGGGCTCGATCACATCGTCCACCAGCCGCCGCCCGGCGGCGACATAGGGGTTGGCGAAGGTGTCGCGGTACTGGGCGATCATCTCCTTGCGCTTGGCCGCCCGCTCCCCCTCCGGAAGCTTGTTCAGCTCGTTGCGGAAGACGATCTCGGCCGCGCCCTCGGCGCCCATGACCGCGATTTCCGCCGTCGGCCAGGCCACGACCCGATCCGCCCCCAGGTCCTTGCCGCACATGGCCAGATAGGCGCCGCCATAGGCCTTGCGCATGATGACCGTGATTTTCGGCACCGTGGCCGCCGAGTAGACGAACAGCATCTTGGCCCCATGACGGATGATGCCGCCGTATTCCTGCTCGACGCCCGGCCGGAAACCCGGCACGTCCACGAAGGTGACCAGGGGAATGTTGAAGGCGTTGCAGAACCGGATGAACCGCGATGCCTTGTCGGACGAGTTGATGTCCAGGGCGCCGGCCAGCGCGTTCGGCTGGCTCGCGATGATGCCGATGGAACGTCCCTGGATACGGGCGAACCCCACCACGATGTTGGGAGCGAAGCCGGGCTGGATTTCCAGAAAATCACGGTTGTCCACGATCCGCAAAAGGATCGGACGCACGTCGTAGCCCACCTTCGTGTCGACCGGGACCGCGTCGTTCAGGTCCGGGTCGGACTCGAGCGGCTCGTCGAACGGCAGCCGGGGCGGGTCCTCCAGATTGTTCGAGGGCAGGAAGCTCAAGAGCCGCTGGCACTGGAAGATCGCGTCCTCGTCGTTCTCGGCGATCAGATGCACCACGCCGGAATTGTTCATCTGGGCCACGGGACCGCCCAGGTCCTCGGCGGTCACCACCTCGCCGGTCACCTGCTTGATGACCTGGGGGCCGGTGATGAACATCTGCGCCCGCTTCGTCTGGATGATGAAGTCGGTCAACGCCGGGCTGTAGGCGGCTCCACCCGCGCAGGGACCGCAGATCAGCGAAATCTGCGGCACCAGACCGGAAAGCATGACGTTGTAGTAGAACACCTTGCCGTAGCCGGACAGGCTGTCGATGCCTTCCTGCACCCGCGCGCCGCCGGAATCGTTGATGAAGATGAAGGGCGTCCCCGTCTTGAGGGAAAGCGCCTGCATCTCGGAGACCTTGGTGCTGTGCACCTCTCCGGCCGCGCCGCCCGCCACGGTGAAATCCTGGCTCGCCAGATGAACGCCGCGGCCGTCCACCTTCGCATAGCCGGTCACCACGCCGTCGGCGGGCAGTTCCTTGTCCTCCATGCCGAAGAAGGTGCACCGGTGGGTGGCGAACAGGCCGACCTCCTGGAAACTGCCCTCGTCCACCAGCCGTGCCACCCGCTCGCGCGCCGTCAGTTTACCGTTGGCATGCTGCTTGTCGACCGCCTCCTGGCCGCCGCCGCCTTCAAGCCGGGCGCGGCGGGCGCGGAGGTCGTCGAGCTTCTTCCCGATGGCTTGCTGTTGCGGGGTGCCGGCTGCGTTCGTGGGCATCGGTGCTCTCTCCGTGATTCGGGTCGCGATTCGGGATGATTGTTCAGGTCGGCGCGGAGACCGTCACCTTGTGTTCCCGCCCCTGAAGCGTCACCACATAGGTCATCGGCCGCTTCACCGTGGCGTCCCCGCCCGCCTCGGCCTTGGCCTGGGACGCCGGAGCCGTCGCCGGGGCGTCGGGCTTCACCACGGGATCGACGCCGAGGTTGAGGGGACCGTTCGGACGGGCCTTGAAAAACTTGGGGGCGACCTGGGGGAACATGGCGAAGGTCAGGATGTCCTCGTCGTCGTCCCGGCAGTTCTCCAGCTTCAGGGCATCGGCGCGGAGGGTGTCCCATTCCGGCTTCAGAAGGTCCGCCGGGCGCACCGTGATCGGCGGCTTCTTCGCCTGGGCCTCCGCCTTGGCCAGGACCTCGGGATTCTTCTCCCCCAGGGTGCTGCCGTAGTAGCCGAGCATCAAATCGGCGAACTCGCCGGTCATCGCCTTGTACTTGCCCATCAGCACGTTGAAGACCGCCTGGGTGCCGACGATCTGGCTCGACGGCGTGACCAGGGGGGGGAAGCCCGAATCCTGGCGGACCCGAGGCACTTCCTCCATCACTTCCTGCAACCGGTCGCCGGCGCCCTGGCCCTTCAACTGGCTTTCCATGTTGGAGATCATGCCGCCGGGAATCTGGCTCTTGAAAATCTCGGTGTCCACGCCCGTGAAGTCGCTGGCGAATTCGCGGTAACGGGGACGGATCTTGGTGAAGTAGTTGTTGACCTTGAGGATCAGCTCCTTGCTCACCCGCGTCTCGAAGCCGGTGCCTTCCAGCATCTCGATCAGCGCCTCGGTCGGGTTGTGCCCCGAGCCGAGGGACAGGGCGCTGATGGAGGTGTCCACAATGTCGCACCCGGCCTCGATCGCCTTCATCAGCGACACCAGGGTGACGCCGGTGGTCGCGTGGGCGTGGACGTGGATCAGGGTGTCCGCGCCGCACTTCTCCTTGATGCCCTTCACCAGATCATAGGCCACCTGGGGCTTCAGCAGCGCCGCCATGTCCTTGATGCAGATGGAATCCGCACCCATGTCCTTCAGGTGCTGGGCCATGTCCACGAAGGCCGGGATCTTGTGCACCGGGCTCACCGTGTAGCAGATGGTTCCCTGGGCGTGGCCGCCGGCCTTCTTCACCGCGGCCATGGGCACCTTGAGATTGCGCAGGTCGTTCAGCGCGTCGAACACCCGGAACACGTCCATGCCGTTCTCGACGGCCTTGTTGACGAACCGCTCCACGACGCCGTCTTCGTAATGGCGGTATCCCAGCAGGTTCTGCCCGCGCAGCAGCATCTGGAGCTTGGTCTTCGGCAGCAGCTTGCGGAACATCCGCAGTCGTTCCCAGGGGTCCTCGTTCAGAAAGCGGATGCATGCGTCGAACGTCGCCCCGCCCCAGACCTCCAGGGACCAGTACCCGGCATCGTCCAGGTCCTTGCAGACGGGGACCATGTCTTCCATCGCCATGCGCGTGGCGAGAAGACTCTGGTGCGCGTCCCTCAGGATCACATCGGTGATTTCAACCACACGTCCCATGGGTGACTTCCTCCAGACTACAGACGCCGGGCACCCTGGGCGAAAACCTAGGGTTCGTGCCGATTCGCAGCTCATGGATACCTTATTTGCGGCCCTCTGAACAGAGGAACCTCGCGGCCTTCCGAAAAAAGAAGCCGGGAAAAAGCGGCCCCCGTCAGGAGGCCGGTTTCGGGGGTTCGCGGTAGTGGGCCCAGCGTTCCGCCCCGCCGCGCTGCTCGATGACCGTGATCAGCGCCTCGACCGGCGGAGCGGCGAGGCGCTTGCCGATCTGGGACCGCAGGCCCGCCACCACGTCCGCCCATTCGAGCGCCCCGCGCCAAGCCCGGGGGCTGATCATGCCGACGAACGCATTGGCCGCGGCCACGACCTGGGCGGAAGGAAGGAGTCGCTCCCCGCGCATGCCCAGGGGGCCGGAGCCGTCCAGGCTTTCGCCGATCTGGCGGATCGTCTCCACCACCGTGCCCCCGAAGTCCACCGAACGGAGGAGATCGGCGCTGAGGACGAACCCGCGGGCGAGAAGCTCGCGTTCCTCGGGCTTCAGATCGCCGACCTTGGTCAGCACCTCGGGCGGAATGACGATCTTGCCCAGGTTCATCAGGCGGCTGGCCAAGCTGATGGTGTCGCGTTCGGAGGGCGGCAGGCCCATCTCCCCGGCGATGGCGAGGCTGACCTCGCAGACCCGCTCCGAATGGTGGGAGGAATAGGGGTCGCGCCGATCCACGATGCCGACCAGGG
>JADGDA010000057.1 GCA_015228695.1 Alphaproteobacteria bacterium | reverse complement strand
GATTTCCCCCTCCGTTTACGAGATTACCAGACCATCCCCCATAATAAAGGCAAGAGGTAGGTCCAATGGGCAATCCCTACGACCAGTATTCCCAGGCGGCATTGACCGGGGAGATTTCGGCGCGCAAGAACGAGGCGACGGCCTTGTTGGCCACGGCGCGGGATCTTCGCATGGTTGTGGACAATTGGGACAGCATGAGAGACCAACTCGACGGGGCATTGGAACGGAATCAGCTTTTGTGGGCCGTTCTGTCCACGGAAATCAGCGAAAACCAGACCTTGCCCGACGATTTGAAGCAAAATCTCCTCAATCTCGCCCTCTTCGTGTTCCAAAGGACGCTGAAGTTGATCGCCGCCCCCAATCCGGCCGAGATCGGCGTGCTCATCAACATCAACCGCAGCTTGGCGCAAGGGTTGTCTGTTGAGCCCGAGTGATCGGCAGGCGGACGAAGGGCGGCCAGACCTGTCCCACCTTTTCGCCCTGGGGCGGAAGATGCATACGGCGGGGGGGCTTGCCGTCGCCGAGCGCGCGTATCGTCAGGTTCTGGCGGCGGACCCCGGCCACCCCGAGGCGCTGCGATATCTGGGAATCCTCGCCCACCAGACGGGACACGGGGCCGAGGCCCTCGAACTGATCCGTCAGGCCGCCGAGCGCGCGCCCGGCGACGCCGGAACGGTCGCCGACCTGAGCTGGGTGTGCCTCGAACAGGGAAAGATCAAGGAAGCGGTCGCCTTCGGACGGGAGGCGGTCGCCCTCGACCCGGCCCTTGACTCCGCCCGGCTGCGCTTCGCCGACGCGCTCCGGCGCGACAGCCAGTGGAAGGAGGCCGAGGCGGAATACAACGCCCTCCTCGACAAGACGCCACGGGACAAGGCGGCCCTGATCGGAGTCACCTTTTGCCGCCTTGCGGAGGGAGACACGGAAAAGGCGCTCGCGTACATCGGAATCCTGGAGGAGATAGACCCGGATCAGGTCGACGTCCAATACCTCAAAGGCATTTCCCTTCGGGGCCAGGGAACGACGCACGAAGCCCTTCCCGCCCTGTCGCGCGCATTCCAGCTCGCCCCCACATGCGCCCGGATGGCGATCGATCTGGCGATGTCCCTGGACGCCTGCGGCCAGCTTGAAGCCGCGGAGACGACCTTGCGGTACGCCGAGCCGCAGAACCCGAATGACGCCGAGCTGTTGAGCGCCTTGAGCCATATACTGATCAACCGGCAGCGTTATGAAGAGGCGGAGGTTTTCGCGCGCCGGGGAATCGCGATCGCCCCGGACATGCCGAGTCTGAACAACAATCTCGGCCGAATCTGCGAGAATCTGTGGAGGATCGACGAGGCCATCGGATATTTCCGCCGGGCGGCCGATCTTTGCCCGGATGCGGCGATCGAACTGACCAATTTCGCCATGGCCCTGGGGCTTCGGGGGGAGATGGAGGAAAGCAACCGGTTGGCCGAACGCGCGTTCGAATTGATGCCTGACCACCTGGGCGTTCACTTCAATCTGGCGATCGGGCTGTTGCGGTGCGGCGATCTGGCCAGAGGGTGGGAGATTTACGAACTGAGCCGGTACACCGGACCGCGCGCCGTCCTCCACGCCATCGATCTTCCCATCCTTGAAGTGGACGAGGACCCGGCGGGAATGACCATTCTGGTCCGCCGCGAACAGGGGATCGGCGACTCGATCCTGTTTTTGTCGGTTCTGCCGGAGATCATCGCCCGGGCCAAGCACTGCATCGTCGAGTGCATGCCGAAGATCGTCACCCTGTTGAAACGCTCGTTTCCGGGGACGACGGTTCTGTCCGTGTTCGAATTGCACGCCATGGGGAACGACGTTCCCGCCGACCGGCAGATTCTGGCCGGGTCGTTGTGCCGGCGCTACCGCACGTCGTGGGACATGTTCCCCAACCCCCACACATTTCTCGTGCCCGACCCCGAGCGGGTCGAGGCGTACCGCCGCCGGCTGGAGGCGTTGCTGGGGCGGGTCAAGATCGTGTTCCTCTGGCGGGGGCGGCTGCGGACCGACACGCCGAAGAATTCCTTCAACTACCTGACCCTCGATCAGCTCGCGCCGGTTCTCCGGCTGCCGGACATCGCCTTCGTCAGCGCCCAGTACGACGCCGATGGAAAGGACGCCCGCCAGGAAATCGCGGAGGCGCGGGAAAAATACGGAGTCGAGATCCATGAATTCGAGGACCTCGACGCCTTCGAGCATCTCGACGACGTCGCCGCCCTGCTGGCGGCCTGCGACGTGGTCATCGGCCCCCCCACGGCGACTCTGCACATCGCGGGAGCCCTCGGCAAGCCGACGCTCCGGTGGGCCGGGGCGCCCGATCATTTCAATCTCGCCCAGCCCTACTGTCCGCTGACGCCCTCCGTGCGCAACCTTATCCCCGAGCCGCTGTACGACAAGGCGGAAATCGTCCGCCTGCTGCTGGAACGGTTGCCGGCGTTTATCGCCGAGCACACGGGGGCCGCCCCTGCGCCCATCCCGCTCCCGGCCACGGAATGATGGACGAGGACCTGACCCGGACGTTCGCTCGGGGCCGGGAAGCGGATCTGGCCGGGGACATGGTCGCGGCGGAGCATGCCTATCGGCAGGTCCTGGCGGAGGACTTCGAGCATGCGGGGGCCCTGCGTCACCTGGGGATGATCGCCTTCCGGTGCGGGCACGGGGACGCGGCCCTGGAACTCGTGCGCCGTTCGGTATCCGCCGACCCCGGAGATGCCGGCTCCCTCGGCGATCTCGCCGCGATCTGCCTCGACCTGGGGCATGTGTCCGAGGCGGAGGTGTTCGCGCGCGAGGGGGTGTCCCTCGATCCCTCCCATGTCCCGGCCCGCGCCTGTCTGGCCGAGGCGCTGCGCCGGATGGCGCGGTGGGACGAGGCGCTCGAACAGGCCCGCGCCGTTCTCGCGGCGGCTCCCGACGACATCCGGGCGCTCGACGTCCTCGCCCACGGCCATTTCGCCCGCCGGGATTACGCCCAGGCCCTCGCTGCGCTCGACGTCTGGGAGCGGCTCGATCCCGACGCGGCGGGGGCGCTGTATCTGCGGGGAGTGATCCGGCTGCGGCAGGGGGAGCCTCGGGAGGCCGTGGGGTCCCTGTTGCGCGCGCTCCAGCTTCGCCCCGACGACGTGCCGACGGCCGCCGCCCTGGCGTCCGCCCTGACCTCCTGCGGCCAGCCGGAGGCGGCCGAGGCGGCTTTGCGCCTGATCGAAAACCAGAATCCCGATAACTCGGAGATATGCAGCCTCCTCTGTGCCGCGCTGAGCGCCCAGGGGAAGCACGATGAAGCCATCGACTTGGGATTGAGGGCGCTCGCGCTCGACCCGGACCAGCCCAGCGCCCACAACAACCTCGCGACCGTCTACCACACCCGGTGGAAACTTGCGGAGGCCGAGCGGCATTTCCGCAAGGCCGTGGACCTCGACCCCGCCTCGGGCGTGAAACTCGGCAATCTGGCCGCGCTGTTGTGGGATCGTGGGGAGCGCCGGGAAAGTCTGGCGCTTTACCGGCGCGCGGCGGAACTTGACCCGGACAACCCGGCCACCCGCTTCAACCTCGCGATCGGGCTGATGAACGCGGGCGAGGTGGGCGCGGCGTGGGTGCATTACGAATTCGGCATCCGTCAGGGACAGCGCCGGCCTCCGTTCGCCCTGGACGTTCCTTTTCTCGGCGTGGACGAGGAGCCGGAGGGCAAGACCATCCTGGTGCGCCGGGAACAGGGGGTGGGCGACGCCGTGCTGTTCGCCTCCGTCCTCCCGGACCTGATCGGGCGCGCGGGGCACTGCTTCGTCGAGTGCAAGGCCAAGCTCGTTCCCCTGCTGGCGCGGTCGTTTCCGAAAGCGACGGTCCTGGCGGAGGAGGAAACCCGGATCATGGGAAGCGCCATCGCCGCCGACCGGCAGGTGATGCTGGGCTCGCTGCCCCTCCGCTACCGCTCCGGCCTCGACTGTTTTCCCGGCCCGCGTCGGTACCTGGTTCCCGATCCCGAACGGACGGGCGCTTTCCGCCGCCGTCTGGGGGGCTTGCCCGGCCGGATCAAGGCGGCGGTGCTCTGGCGCGGCCGGGACCGGGACGAAGCGCGGCAGGAGGGGAGCAACTATCTGACCCCGGAGCAATTTTTCCCCCTGCTGGCCCTGCCGGAGGTCGCGGCCGTCAGCGTGCAGTACGACGCCGATCCCGACCTGGTCCGGCGGGAGATCGAGGAGGCGCGGGGCTCCCTGGGCATGGCTCCGCATCTGTTCGAGGACCTCGACTGTTTCGACGATCTCGACGGGGTTGCCGCGCTGCTCGATGCGTGCGACGTGATCATCGGCCCCCCCACGGCGACATTGCATATCGCCGGGGGGCTGGGCAAACCGACCCTTCAATGGAGTCTGGCCCCCATGGAATACAACCTGGGCCAGTCCGTCTGCCCCTTCACGCCGTCCGTGCACTGCGTCGTCCCCGCGCGTTTCCACGATAAGGACGAGGTCGTCCGGCTGCTGCGGGAACGGATCCCGGCCTTCATCGCCGGGCAACCCGGAAACCGCTCTTAGAGTCTGTCTGGTTTAAGCGGAAGCATATCCTGCATGGCGGAGATATGCGGCGCACTCCTGGGGCGGATACTACGACCGGACGCTCTCCATAGGCTCCGACGATCCGAGCGACCCATCCGCTACCTGCCGCGTGCTGACGATCATGCTGGTGGAGGAGTACTGAAGCGCCGCGAGGCCGTTTGCTGGAGACAACCAATCTGTTAGAATGCCATCGTAAATATGAAGGAAACCACCGTGTCCATCACGCTTAAACCCGACCTGGAAAAACGTGTGCAGGAGAAAGTTCGTTCCGGCGCCTACCGCTCACCGGAGGAGGTGATCCTGGCTGGCCTCAGCTTACTTGAACACCGCGACCAGAAGCTTGCGGCGCTCCGTGCCGATCTCCAGATTGGCATTGACCAGTTGGACCGAGGCGAAGGGATCGACGCGGACGTGGTTTTCGCCGAATTGGAATCCAAGTACGCCTATCCCGCTCGCTGATCCATGCGCCTAATTGTCTCACCACAGGCGCGGACGGACTTGGACGAGATCCTTGGCTTTATCTCCCAAGACAACCCCGTCGCTGCCCGGAATCTCCTTGCCAAGATGAAGGGAAAGTTTGCGTTGCTCGCGGATAATCCGGGGATTGGCATGTCCAGGAATGAGCTGGAAGCCAGTCTCCTGGCGTTGTCCATCGGCAACTACCTGATCTTCTACCGCCGACATGCGGGGAGCATCGAAATCGTCCGCGTCCTCCACGGAGCGCGGGATATCGCTGGACTTTTCGATTAAGGAATTGGTTGGTCGAATTGGATGTTCAGCGACGAGAGTGGTGCTTGGGTATTGAATAATTTGGGGTAAACTGGTGCCATGATGGAACATAGAGAAGATAGCGACGACAACTCCGATGGCAAGGCGGCAGAGCTGTGTGCCACGCAAGCCGCGTTCCGTCGTTATATTGCGGACATTAATGCCAACAGCATGGTTAACATTCCCTTCGACCTGACGCGCATTTACCCCGAGACTACAGATGTTGCCGCACTCATGGCGCAAGTCGATGATTTGAAGCGGTGCCTCGATAGCTTCCGTCCGCTTAATCCGGCGCAGGTAAAAAACCTGGAGCAGGCCTTTGACGTTGAATACACGTATGATTCGAATCGTATCGAAGGCAATACACTGACGCTGCACGAGACATATCTCGTTGTCGAAAAGGGAATGACGATCAGCGGCAAGCCGTTGACGGATCATCTGGAGGCGGTCAACCACCGTGACGCCCTGGCTTTTATGAAAGATATTGCCACAAAAAAAGTTCCCCTGACTGAGCGGGTCGTGCTGGATATTCACAATTTCATTTTATCTAACATCGATTGGGAGCACGCAGGGCGCTATCGATCCATGGTCGCTCGGATTGGCGGAGCGCGGCACATACCGCCGAATCCTATGAAAATCCCGCAGTTGATGCACGATCTTTTTGTCCACTATGAAGTAGCAAAACAAACCGAGCACCCGGTCATCCTGGCTGCCGATCTGCACTCTCGGTTGGTCAATATCCATCCCTTCGTCGATGGCAACGGACGGACGGCTAGGCTAGTGATGAATCTGATCCTGCTCCAAAACGGCTTTGCCATTGCCAATATTTCCGGAGATCGCGAAGTACGGACTACTTATTACGAAGCCTTGGACACATCAGCCGTTGACGGAAATGCAGAGCCGTTCAGCCGCTTTGTGCTCAGTGCCGAAAAACAGAGCCTCATCAAATATCTCGACATGATGTCGCCCGATATCGAGCATGGAAAAGGTGGATATTTCCTCGAAAGAATCCGGCCATTCCTTCCGCCATCGGTATCCGATCAGGAAATGTGACAGGAAGAGCAACCCAAGACGATAATTTCCAAAGAGGGCGCGCCCGAACTGACGCTTGTTCATCAGTCAGTCCACATCGCTTAGAGTCTGTCTGGTTTAATCTGAAGCATATCCTGCATGGCGGAGATATGCGGCGCACTCCTGGGGCGGGAATGCGTCCAGGAGTTTTCCGACCCGTCTCCATGTGGCTTCGATGGTTCGTTCCTCGGCGTTTCGGACGAGCGTTTTGAGTTTGGCGAACATCATCTCGATGGGGTTGAGGTCGGGGCTGTAGGGCGGCAGGAAAAGCAGATGGGCGCCGACCTTGCGGATGGCTTGGCGGGCGGGCTTTCCTTTGTGGCTTCCCACGTTGTCGAGAATGACCACGTCACCGGGTTCCAGGGTCGGCGCCAAGGATTGCTCGACCCAGGCGGTGAAGGTCGCCCCGTTGATGGGGCCGTCGAGCACGAGGGGAGCGACGATCCGGTCATGGCGCAGGCCCGCCAGAAAGGTCAGGGTTTTCCAATGACCGTGAGGAACCTTGGCGAGCAGGGCTTCTCCACGAGGGCTCCAACCACGCAGACGCGTCATGTTGGTCTTGACCCAGGTCTCGTCGATAAAGACCAGGCGGGCGGGATCAAGCCGGTGCTGATGGGTTTTCCAGCGGCTGCGAAGCCGTGCCACCCTCGGCCCATCCTGCTCCTTGGCCATCAGCGTTTTTTTTGAAGCTCAGGCCTTGGCTGCGGACAAAGCGCCAGACGGTGTCGTGGGTGACCACAATGCCCCGCTCGGCCAGTTCCGCCGCCAGTGCCCGCATGGTCAGATCCTTCTTCTCTTCCAGCCGCGACCGTATCCAATCCGCCGTCTCACCGCCCAGAACAGGGCGACGGTGCCCACCCATCTTGCCCGGCTGAAGGCCTCGGCCAGAGCGCCACTTCTGGCCAATCCGAACCGCCGTCGCCACCGAAACCCCAAAGCGTTTCGCCGCCGAGCGGGTCGTCTCGCCTGAATTCAGCGCCGCCGCGATCCGTTGCCGAAGGTCTTGTGAAAGAGGTCCTGCCATCGCTGCTGGCCTCCTATCCAGCCAGCAGTTTGAATCACATTATCGGCCCAAGGGGAATCCCAAATCCGATTCCACCAAGGTCGGACGGACTCTAAAATCCTGCTCCCCTCTGACTCCCTGTTGTGCGTGGCCTCATAGACAGGGAGTGATCGGGATACCGGAGATGGTGAACAATAGCGATGGCACCCTCACTCAATAAGGAAGCCAATGAGGTCATCTTTTGTCACAAATTGAACACCCCGTCTCCATGCGCGAACCGCCAGACTTTCTTTGTCGATGTTCAATCTCATCGTGCCGATAATTGTTGACAGGGACAGTGCCCCGTCGGCCTGGAACAGCAAACGATAGGTTGGTATGGTTGGCACAGGCAGGGAGTGGGAGTCAGGGGTGGTCTCGATCGGGCCGCCATACATCGAGGCAAGGGCCGGTCGGGCAAGGGTCGTGATGGCCATCGGGGCGATTTTGAGCAGCCTCGCCGACATCCTGGGCTCATCAAGAGATGTCGGAACGAATTCGGCGGAATGGCCAAGTTTGAGTCGGCTCGCGACTTCTTCCGAGGCGTAAGCTTCGATGAGGTAAGGGTCCTCCCCGGCGATTTCGGCCACCGGATTCTTTTTCCCCAACCAACGTCCTGGAGCAACGCCATCAGGCACTTCGATCACGCGACCGGTAACCGGGGCCAGCAGCCGAAGGCGATCTCGCGATTTTCTCAAACCATCACGTTCAGTAACCGTAGAGGCAACCTGCTCGGCGATGACGAGTCTTTGTTTCACCAGCCCAGGCTTCATGGGCAGGGTGTCCAATTCCAATTGGGCAATTTTGTGCCGTTCCTCGGCCTGCACTTCATCATAAGCAATGTCCGGCGAATCCAAATCCGCAATGGGATCACCAAGCGCAACATATTGCCCCTGAACCACATGCAGTTTTTTCAGGTAGGCCGGCTCAGGCGAAAAAACAACCACATGCGCCCCCGCCACAAGGATTGCGGGGGCGTGGCTGCTGCCGGCAAACGGGACGAATGCCATCCCCACCAAGGCGGAAAAGGCCAGGGCACTGACCAGGGTTCGCGTCCGGGGGCGGATGTGCCGGCGGAAGCCCCACCATGCGCCGATTTCACTCATTACGGGTTTCACGATGAACCATCCCAGTTCGACGACCATGAGCGCAATCCCCACACCCGGACCGGCCGTATGGTAGACGACCAGGGCGATGGCGAAGAATAATACCGGGCGATATATCCAGGTGCCCAGCGCGTATACGAATAACGCATGGCGGAGATGTAGCGGAAGCGGTTCGGGCGACGGAAATCCGATGCCGAAAACGGCCTCTCGGAGGGACCAACGTGTCAGCGCGAAGGCGCGGTCCTGGAGATTCTCAACCTTGAGAAATTCCGACAGCAGATAATAGCCGTCAAAACGCATCAACGGATTGAGATTGAACAGCAAGGTATTGGCCCAACTCACCGACGCCAAAGCGACGGCACCGGTTTGAAGCGGACCTGCCGGGATATGTGGCCAAGCGACCAGCATCGCCGCCGCCAGCGTCGTCTCCGCCACGATTCCGGCTCCGGCGATGGTCATCCTCTGGTGCCGGGATCGCAAGCGCCAAGCATGGGTGGTATCGGTGTAGAGCACCGGCAACATGACGATGAAGGCGACTCCCATCGACGGCACCGCGCAGCCGAAACGGCGGGCCGCGTAGGCGTGGCCGAATTCATGGGTAATCTTGGCGAGAAGGATCGCAATGCCGACTTGGGTCAGGCCGCTTGTATCCCCCAGATGCTTGACGATGGTGATGAACTGATCCCACTGTTGTCCCGTTGTCACGATCCCAAAAACAGAAATCGCGATCAGAACGACGAGCGAAATCCGGCTGAACAGGAAATTGACATAACCGGAGGTCGCGGAGAGGAACCCGTCCGGTTGCCATAGGTGAATTCTGAAAAACAGGTAATTGTGCATCAACCATGTCAGGGTATTCCGCAACGGCCAATTTCGGGCGACCCGTTTCGGCCGGGTCTCGGTCGTCAATCCCTGGCGCGCAAGAAAGGCCGCAAAATCAAGAACCTCGCCTGGACCGACGTCAATGCCCATGGACAGGCTGGCGTGGCGCGCCACTTCGGTGGCCTCGTCACTCCGCCAGTGAGCCAGCATCTCGTGTTCCTTCCAGCCGATGTGAAGGAAGCGTCCGCCCACGGGGTCGTACAGTGTCCATGTGGGCCACCCCGAGGCCGACGGTGGCCCTTCGCTCGAAATAATGTCCGGTCGTAGGCGCGGGAGGTTCGGCGATACCGGTGTCGGTGTCATTACAGCATCTGCCGCAAAGCCGACAGGGGGCGTCGGAAGAGATGTCGGAACAACGTCGTGCGGCGACCGTAGACACGGGCCGAGCCCTTCAGCCCGATTCGTGGGGCAACCACGGGAGCAACCAACGTTGCCTTCAGCCGATAGGCGGCGAACCCCTCCGATACCGGCGCGGCATCGTAACTCGCCCAGCGCAAGGTCGCCGGGAGAGTCGTCAGCCCGGCATCACTCAACATCACCTGCACATCCGTTCCAAGTTCCAAGGCAATGGCGTCTCCGGTCGGCAGGTGGATTTCCGCTTCGACATTGCCGGGATCGGCGATGCTCATGATGCGTTCCCCAACGGAAACAGGGTGGCCGATCCAGTCGTTCGGGTCGGCGAAGACGGCCACGCCGGCACGAGGGGCACGCACCACCGCCCGCTCCATCTGCCCCGCCGCGTGGGTAACTTCCGCAAACCGCAGATCGCGTTGCGCCCGGAGGAGGGTGAGACGCCCCTTGCTCTCCGCGTCCGAGAAGGCGAGTTGCTGGGCCAGCGCATACTCGGAGTCGGCGATGTCCAGGGATTTGCGCGCGATTTCCAGCCGGTTGCCGGCAACGGTGGCATCAAGGGTTAAAACCGTTTGCCCCTCGGCGATGGGCTCGTAGGGACGAACATCGACCGTCGCCACCATCCCGTCCATCGGCGCGGCGACGATCACGGGATCACGCGCAACGATCTCGGCCGGAGCAACCACCGACTGTCTCACCGGTATGGACAGCACGGCGCCAATCACCACAAGGCCAAGCGCCACATTCCGCCGCCGCAGAAGAATCGAGACCAGATCGTTTGGGCGTGCCCCCAAGGCCCATAACCCGTGGCCATAGACATCGACAAGCCGCTGTGCGATCTCGATTTCTGCGGGAGTCCACGGCCCATCCCGCGCCAGCCACAGACCGCCGATGATCGGGCCGCCGCGCGGAGCCGGCAATGGGCACCACAGCGCCGCCGGGGGCAGCCATTCCCGCCATTCCTCATCCAGATCGGGGGGTAACGATCCCGGAGCGACGATCCCCACCGACGATGCCGCAGCCTGGCCCCGGAGGCTTGCCACGGCCCGTTCGAACCATGCCACCATCGGAGCGCGGCGATCCACGACCGGAGCAGCGGAAACGCTGACCGTGCGGACGCTTCGGTTTCCCCGTGGCATCCAGAAGAGAGCCACATCGCAGGGCAGGACCTGACGTGTGCGGTTGGCGATGACGAACCCAAGTTCTTCCACGGTCCCGGCGCCACGGACCTCCCGTTCCAGGTCCACCAATCGGGCGAGCACGGGGACTGCGGCGGGATCGTGGGTCATGGCGGCGCAAGCTTGGCCGAGCCGCTCATCCCTGACAACAGGTCCGGGTGTTGGCCCTCGACTTCGCCGATGACCTTGACCGAACGGCTGGCGGCATCGATGCGGGCGCCAATGCGCACGATCCGGGCCGGATACTCGTTGCCGGTCTCGTCCACCCGCATCGTGAACCGATGGCCGGGTTTGATGAAGCCGACCCATTGCGAGGGCACGATCAATTGGATTTCCAGCACCGAATCGTCCAAAATCGCAATAATAGGTTGACCTGAGGCGATGCTCTCGAACGGCT
>JADGDA010000056.1 GCA_015228695.1 Alphaproteobacteria bacterium | reverse complement strand
AGGCGAAGCTCCTGGATATCTCCGCGAGATCCTCGGGCATCGATCTGGAGGAACTCCGGAATAGGCTGATCACCGCGAATGAGACGGGGAAATGGGGCATCGTCGGAACACGGGATTGGCGGTTTGCCTCCGAATGCCTCTCCATGGGACAGGATCCGCTTGTCAGGGACGAACAGTTCGTCGAAGCCTATCTCGCGGCTTTGCGCTACTCCGCATCTCTTCCCGCATTCCGCAGGCTCGTCCGATACTATTTGATGAATTTCGATCCGTCGCTGCCCGCGTTCCGCCGCATCGGCACCTTTCTGGCTGAACACGCGGCCGACTGCGGCTCATGGGGCGAGCAAAATACCAAGTTGCGGGTCTTCGATGCCGACGAGGGGCCGCGTCGGTTGGCGGAGGCTGCGATGGCCGCCGGAAAGGATGTCCGCACAGCCCTCGAAAACATCGGCTTCACTGGTTCGCTGGCCGCCGCGAGATTCGCCGGAGCGGCGTTCGTCTCAGCCTGCCACAAGGTAGGAAAGTCGATGGAAACATTGCCCCAACCAGTCACGGAAGATTTGCACCGGCTCGCCAACTGGGCCGTCACCAACGGAGCATTCGTCTACGGTGGCGTTCCGCAGGCAAAATCCGCCCTTGCGAGGGCAATGCTGCTGCCGTGGTCCAAAAAGACTCCCAGCGATAACGTCAGGGAATTCGTCCTGGGTTTCATGCTTGGGCTATTCAAGGACCCACGGTTGAGCCGGGCAACCTGGATCGGAATTGCCGACGATGCCCGCAGCGTGATGCTCCGCTGGCTGACAAAAGCATCCCTGGAACAGTTTCTCGGGGTGGTCGATGAAGTGGTCGCCCCCGAACGAAAGCACATGTGGGACGCTCGGCGAAAGTTCTGGAGGGCCTATTACGACCGAGAACATATGCGGGAGGCTTGGGTCGTGTTCGGCCGGCGCGGGATCGGATACGCCCGGCGCCTAGCCGACCGCAAGGAACATCCGGATGCGAAAGATCTGGGGTTCGGCAGCTTCGCCCCTGGGTCCGTCCAGGACCAGACGCAAGCCGTCCTGATTATGCGTATCGGCTCGCTCATTGTGGCCGACTGGAGCCACAACGGATACTGCCATATCTGGCACGAAGATGACGAACATGCCCCCAGTCTCTACAGACAAACATATACGAAGGTGGAACTGACGATGAGTTCTGTCTTCGAGAAAAAGCATATGGGTCGATGGCAGAATGACGTCTACGACTTCATCCACCGGGAAACCGGCGTGCGCCTGTCCTACGGCGAATACATGACCTGAGGAATGGATCGGGACGATGGCCACTTTCAAATGGGAATCTGACGGAACCGGCCTGAAAATCCGGCTCGTCGAGCGCCGACTTCTGGGCGGCGACCGCGATGTGGCAGTCGCACGGTGGGGGGACGTCGCCGACTCCGGCTCGATGGCCGGTGTCGGCAGGGTTATGAGCCTCCTGGACGAGCACGCCGGGGACTCTTCGCCTGCGGTTTCCGCCGACGGGACATCTCTATTCATTCGTCACGACATGGTGGCCGGTCTTCAGGAACACCAGGCCGTCGGTCTCGGCTTGCCGCCGCCGACATCCCTGATCCTCGGTGTGCAGTCCCGTGGTGACCTGGCACAGACCGGCTTCACGGTCGCGTATCGCTGGCTCGAAACCAGCGCTGCGACAGCATTGGGCATTCGCGAACAGGGCAGCATCATCTGGCACAGAGGCATTCCCGCCCGCGTCCCCGAACCGCTGTTCGGTATCCGTACGGCGATCGTCCGGTTCAACGAGAGCGATACCGCTGACGACGAAATGAGATTTCGGCATCTGGCTGGCTTGAAGGAACTGATCCCCGACGGGCCGAAGCCCCGACACGGACTGGATGTAGATCCGTATGTGCGGAACACGAAAATTGCTGTCGCGTCCGCTTTCTCGCTGAGTCTGAGGACCAGTAAGGATGGCTTCGACTTTGATCCCGTCCTCTTCGGTCGCAGGATGAGCGACGCCTGGGTTGATAGCGACGGCTCGGCCGTTATCGGCGAAGCGGAAGCCCTGTTGTCTGAGGTTATTCAGGAGCGCTTCGCCAGGCATCACTTCAGAATGTGGGACCGTTGCAGGGATAGATACGGGCTTAGCAGTAACCACTACGTCTACATGGAATCAGGACTGCGCGATGCACTTGATGTCGTCCGTGACGTTCAGCGATCGGATGCTGAAACCCGCAGGAAATTCGCCCGCAGCCCGCAGGCTTTTCTGAAGGATGCGCTCGCCGGCCGCTTTGACGAGGCTGCCATCGAGCGGATGTTCATCCCGACGGAAGAATATTCCGCGCGAGTGCTGGATCTCGGTCTGTGGGAGCCGATCGTTCTGCCGTGGATAAAACCCGTACCCAATACTTGGCTCCCCGAAGCCTTCGGGTTGATGGTCGGAGACACTCGTATCGAAATGAAACCCGACGAAATCGAGCCTGCGCGGCGGACGGTCGACGAGGCGATTTCCAAGGGCGTCGACACGGTCGAAATCGGCGGCCATCAAGTTCCGGCCACGCCAGCGACGCGAGAAGCCCTGAACCACCTGCTGGGCCTCGTCCGACCCAACGATGCCGGCCCGGACGTGGGTGCCGACCCTGATGCAGCCGAAGCTGCGGCCGGAGGAAACGAACAGGAGGAACGGCAAAAGCATTTTCTGATCGTTGACCAGAATTTTGAAGCGACCCGGTTCACACGCGATCTTCGGCCCCGGTCAGCATTCCGGTACGGCGTTCCATCCGGTTTGTCCACCTCCCTCAAGCCTCACCAGGAGGAAGGACTTTCGTGGCTCGAAGAGTGCTGGTGCGCAGGTATTCCGGGCTGCCTCCTTGCTGACGACATGGGCCTCGGCAAGAGCCTGCAGGCGCTGACGTTTCTGCTCTGGCTCGCCGACACCCGCCGTTCCCTGCGGCTTGAACGCCTTCCCGTCCTTATCGTCGCTCCGACCGGTCTATTGAAGAACTGGCAGGATGAGCATGACCTCCATCTGGAACCGCCTGGGCTCGGACGCCCCCTCAAGGTGTATGCGGCCGAGACGAAAAAACTGAGAGCCGGACAGGCCAACGGGAATGACACGCGTTTGGGTGAGCCCACATTGCAGACATCCAGGATCACGGAAGCCGACTGGGTATTGACGACCTACGACACACTACGTGACTATCATCTTAGTTTCGCAAAATTGAAATTTGCGGCTGTCGTCTTCGACGAGGTCCAGAAGCTGAAAAATCCAGCATCTCAATGGGCAATTGCCGCGAAGGCTCTCAATTCAGACTTCACGATTACGATGACGGGAACCCCGATCGAGAACCGGTCCGAGGACCTCTGGGCGATCATGGACGTCGCCTATCCGGGTTATCTGCCAGATCTCAAGGCCTATTCCCAGACCTATACGACCGACAGCCGAGAGGCTCTTGGCCAGCTCAGGGCGATGATGCTGGACAGGCCCGATGACCGGCCAGCCGTCATGCTGCGGCGAATGAAGGTGGACAGGCTCAAGGGACTTCCCGAGAAAAAGGTATTCCCGATCGAAAAAGCCATGCCGACCAGACAAGCCAAAACTTACTCCGATGCAGTCGCTGAAGGACGGAAGGTATCCGTCGCCGGAGACATGCTCCGAACCCTGCACAAACTGCGGGGTATCTCCCTTCATCCTGTCGATCCGCAGCAGGCTCGTCAATGCGGTCACGACGAATATATCGCCTGGTCCGCCCGGCTGGCCGTGACCTTCGACATTCTCAGAGATATTGCCCGCAAAAAGGAAAAGGCCCTTATCTTCTTGGAAAGCCTGGACATGCAGGATGTCCTCGCCGCGATGCTCAAGTGGGAATTCGGTCTTGCGCGGCAGCCGATGCTCATCCACGGCGGCATCCCCGGTGACCAGCGCAAGGCCTGGGTGGACGAGTTCCAGCGAAAACGCGACGAATTCGATGTCATGATCCTGTCTCCGAAGGCTGGCGGTGTCGGTCTGACCCTCACCGCCGCGAATCACGTCATTCACCTGTCCCGGTGGTGGAATCCGGCGGTCGAGGACCAATGTACGGATCGCGTCTATCGGATTGGTCAGAACAGAGCCGTTCACGTCTACTACCCCATGGCCGTCCACCCCGACCCGGACATCAAGGAATTCAGCTTCGACCTCAAGCTTCACGCCCTTCTGGACCGCAAGCGAGGACTAAGCCGCGAGGTGCTGATTCCTCCGGTCTCCCCTGGTGATGACGAGGCGAGTCTGTTCCGTGACACCATCGGAGTGCAGTCCCGTGGAGACGGCGAGCCGGATACGCTCGCCGAAATCGACCGCATGACTGCCCGGCAATTTGAAGAGTGGGTACTGCGACGACTGTGCGCAAAGGGTTGGCGCGTTAATCGAACTCCGGTAACCGGGGATGGTGGCGCGGACGGCGTCCTTAGCGACTCAACGGGAAATCTTGTGATAGTCCAGTCGAAACATCGCGAGAGCACCAGCAGATGTGACGACGAACCGATAAACGACCTGCTTCGCGCACGGAAAGCATATGGGATGCCAACGGCCGCATTGTTCGCGGTGACGAATGCCAAAGGGTATTCGGAAAAAGCAACGGAACGTGCGGAGCGGCACGAGGTGACCCTGATATTCCGTGCCAACATCCTGAGTTGGACGGAAAGCTGAAAGAGATGAACCAGGTATCCCCTTCACTCCAGTTGGCCTGCGCTTGTGAGGAGCACGACCCGAATTGTCATCCCGAGCACAACGAGGGACATCCGCCTGAACGAATTCATCAGGACGACCAAGGCCCTTTCCATGCGGAGATCCCTTGTGCCTCGTCAAAATTCTGTCTGCCGCAGAAACTCTCGCGTTTTTCCATGGGAGCAGATGTTGCCATGACGGGGCGCTGAGCGACATTGGGTGCTTGGATCGAACAGTTCTTCGGGTGTATCCTCAGGCAACACCGGACGTGATGTGTACCGTGCGCACCACGAAGAAAGCTTGACACTCAGGGCCACTACCCGATGCGTTTCCTTAATCCGAAGACCGATCTTGCATTCAAGAAAATTTTCGGCTCGGACTCGAGCCGCGATATCGTGATCAGTTTCCTCAATGCGATGCTGGCGTTGACGGGTGAGGACGCCATTGCCGACGTGACGATTCTTGACCCATATCAGGCCCCGAAAATCCAAGGTATGAAAGACACTTTCCTTGATGTTCGGGTCAAGGATTGTCGCGGGCGCTCGTATGTCGTCGAAATGCAGGTTCTGAACGTCCCAGGGTTCGAGAAGCGCGTGCTCTACAATGCCTGCAAGGCCTACGTCGGGCAACTGGCCAAAGGCGATGGCTATCACCTGCTAAGTGACGTCGTGGCCGTGACGATTACCGATTTCATCATGTTCCCGGAACTTGAGCGCGTTATCAGCCAATTTCGTCTTCGAGCGGATGAAAATGAACTCATCCGTTACCGGGATCTGGAACTGGCTTTCGCAGAGCTTCCCAAATTTACCAAAGACGAAGATGACCTTGAAACGACGCTGGAGCGTTGGCTTTTCTTTTTGAAGACAGCCGGGGATCTGACCGCAGTGCCACGGGCGCTTGCCGCAGAGCCGGCAATTCTCAAGGCGTTGGATATCGCCAATCGCGCCGCCTGGACCGACGAAGAACTCGACGCCCAGGAAAAGCGAGAGATATGGATCGGCGATCAACTCCGCATCCAGGAGGACGCTAAAAAAGCGCACGATGAACTTCAGAAGGCATTGCGGGAAAAAGACGAAGCAGCCAGGGAGGCTGAACAAATGGCCTGGATGGCAATGCAAGAGGGCGTAACCCAGGGTAAGGCCGAGATCGTGCTCCGCCAGCTTCGTCGGAAGCATGGGGCGTTGTCACCTAAAATTGAGGCGCAGGTTCGGGCTGCCAGCAGCGATCAACTGGATGAGTGGATGGATCGTCTAATGGATGGCAATGATTTGGCGGACGTGTTCGATGAGCCCACGACACACTGACGGAGCGTGTTTCGTGCCCATTCTCTCCGGCAACTAATCTGGGGGACGACTGCGGGCGGAGAAATTTCGAATCGGATTCGGCAGGCGGACGAGACGGGTATCGAAACCGGAACCCTTTGATTTGGCAATCAAATTTCGGCTCAGATGCCTTGATCGCTTACCGAAGCGACCTTCGAACTTTTCTCGGAGAATGTTTTTGCCGCCCTTCCGAAAAACGGAGAATTTATTTCGAGACCGTCCCGTTCCCTCCGCCAGTAACGCCGCAAGTAAATAATCTCACATTTAAATGTTCGCACCTTATGACCGCCTCATCGCAAAATATACGCTAACATATCAAAGGCTTAGCGTGGTGCGAATTCTCGGTCACAGCTCCTGTCCTGTGACCTTGTGCTCCCATATTTCACCCATATTCCCTCTCTCCTGGCCGTTTTTCTCTTAAACCCTGTGACCTTGCTCCAAAAGGTACGGAATTCGGTACCTTGATATTATTTCGATATTTCAAAGGGTTGCCGGATTCTGGGCCATTAACCATTTGTTAATTTTCCTGACACTGCCGGTGGTAGGAGAAAGGGACAGGTGCGAATCGATTACAGACGGTCACAGGATGGTAAAATCGGCTGATTTCCGCCAATTTTTGTGGCTACCCTGGAAAAGGGACAGCGCGGCATACCGGTGGTTCGGTGCGATTGAACCGGACGGGCGGAAGTCGCACCCGGAACCCTGCCCACAAGGTACCGAAAGGCGAGACTCTCCGCCAACGTCATGCCTGCCCGATCCCTGGCCGGAACTCGAACTGATCCCCCGCTTCGCATCCCGCGTCGTAGGCGTCGGAAAGCACCCGCTTGCCCCTCTGGCCGCCTCGGGTTTGAAAGATCATGCCGAGCTTGGCCAGTTCGTCCTCGACGATGGCCTCCTTGATCGGAACCAACTCGCGGCCGGTCGAGGTGCGCAGGGTCGCTTCCCGCTCGTCATGCAAGGTGCGAAGTTTCCTGGCGATGCCATCGGCCAAACCAGTCTGGAACGAGGTGGTGGCGGTACGGCGCTGGCTGGAATGGTGCCGAGCGTAAAGGGGGCCAGCCTTGAACCGCTCCGTCTCCGTCTCGAACGTCAACTCTATCAGGTCGTAGAGATAGCGGGCTCCAGCCACATCGGCGGGTAGACCAAAGAAGACGTAGCGGATTTCACCCGCCGCCGTCTTCTCACTCCACACCCGGCAATCGCAGAACTGGCCGACCACCGGAATGCAGGCGTCGATGGGACCAAACCGCTTACGCCCCGTTTCGATACCCGCGCCCTCGCAGGTCTGGTTCTTCAGTTCGACCTCGGACAGGGACAGGCCGTAGCGGTCGAGGAGTTCCGCCACCTTTTCAGCGGCGAGCAGGGCTTCTTGCTCGGTGCAGCCCCGATCGACCGTCTTTTCCCGCAGGGCCTGAATGCGGCCGAGCACCTTGTCGAGATTGACATTGGTGGCCCTCGGTCCAGGCGGGGCGACGCGGACACGGCGGCGCAGGTCGTGGAACAGGTCGCGGGCCGAGGGCGGAACTGCGTGGTCGGCAATGGCCCGGTCGAGTTCCGCCGCCACCCGGTCCAGCGAGGCCGACAGCCCGGTGGCAGCACGACGCGCGACGGTTTCCATCTGGATCAGCGCCACCGTCTCGTAGGCGGCGGCCAGGGGCTCCCGCCCGAGCAGGCGGGCAGCGGAAATGCCGATGATGGCATCGACGATGTCGGCAGCGTGGGCCAACTCGCGCGCCCGCTGCACCTGCGCCGCCGTCGGTTCGGCATTGGACCGGGCCAGGGCGAACGCCAGGTGGTGCAGGGGGCCGTCCTCGGGTCCGAAGGGAAAGGCTCCGGGAAGAGTGGGCGAAATCGTCTCGACCCTCTTCATCAGCGTCGAGCCGAAACGCAGGTAATGGCGATAGAGCATCTCGGCACAGCGCTGCGCAGCGAGACCTTTGCCATTGGGCCGAATCCATTGCCGTACCAGATCGAGCATCTGGTCGTCGAGCGGCGTAAGCGGGCCGACGATAACCACAATGTCATCCTCGATAGGACAGGTGCGCACGGCGATGGACTGCCCGACGATGGCCGGCGGAATCTCACCGTCGACCAGATGTAGGGTTTCTCCGGTGGCGATGTCCCGCACCCGGAAGCCCTTGGGCGGTAGCGCCGCCTCAAGGTTCAGCAGGCGAAAGCGCGATCGCCGCATGGCCAGGATCGCCACCGCCTCGTCGGGGCCGACGGCTTTGCGATTGCGGGCGAAGCGGTCGATCGCGGTCTGCCCGGTCAAGCTGGGCGTGAACAGGGAGAGTGCCATCACCATCATCGTGGCGTTGCGGATAACGATGCCGAAATCCTCGATGTCCCGCGGAATGCCCGACACCCATTGGGTAACCGTGGCATCGATTTTGGCTTTGGGAAGGAAGCCGGTCGCCGCTTCACTGAGTTCGCCGATGGTGTGGCGCAGCCGCTCGATCCGGGCAATTGAGTCTGCCGCTACGGCCGTCTTCCTCTGCACCTGAGCCATGGGCTTCCCCTTACACGTTTCCTAGCAAGACCAGAGGATTAACCTTCCACTGCGCTGTCCAGAGTCCCCACGAAGGACTCGAAGTCCTTCGCCTCATGAAAATTCTTGTAGACTGACGCGAACCGCACGTAGGCGACCGGATCAAGGCCGCGCAGTGCCTCCATGACCATTTCGCCGATTTCCTTCGAGGAGACGTCCCGCTCGCCTGAACTCTCCAGGCGGCGTTGGATGCCATTGACGATCCGCTCGACGCGATCCTCCTCGACAGGCCGTTTACGGACGGCGACCATGATCGACCGCCGCACCTTCTCTCGGTCAAAAGGACTACGCTGGCCGTCCTTTTTGATCACCATCATGTCGCGCAGATGAACCCGCTCAAACGTGGTGAATCGCGAACCGCAGGCTGGGCATACACGACGACGACGAATTGCCGAGTTATCGTCGGTCGGCCGCGAGTCCTTCACCTGGGAGTCATCATGGTCGCAGAAGGGACAACGCATAGATCACCTCACTACTGCTTTTCTGGGGCAAACACTCGGCCATGAACCTCGTTCACCAGCCTCAGTCAGCCTCTCCATCGTCGATCAACTCCACGTCGAGGCGTGTACCGGTGGCGTGGGCGTAAAGGAGCACGTCGTTGATGAACTCGGCCTCCTTGTCGGCCGCACCCTTGCTGCGGCGGATGGCGACGACCCGATCAATGGCCTTGACGTTGAAGCCTTCGGCCTTGATCTCCGCCTTCAAGTCCTTGAGCCCATCCTTCAATTGATCGATCTCGTCCATCAGGCGTTCCAGACGCTCGACATAGGACGTCAGTTTGGCGGCCGTATCGGGCTTCTGTCCGGTAGAAAGAATTCCGTCGTCCGTGGTGGGCATCCTCCACAATCCTTTGTGCGCAGTGATACGCCACCGACCATATCTCCTTCAATCCGAATCCCGCTCGCGGTATCCTGCCTCGAGATCCCAATGCCGGACTTGACCTCCAGCCGTGGTTGCGACTATCCGTTGTGGGTCCCGTCGTCACCCTGGAGTTCAAGATGAACAGAGCAGACATCGTCGCCGCTGTGGCTTTCGCCGCCGGCCTCACCAAGACCAATGCCGAGAAGGTTGTGGACGGCGTGTTCGATGCCATCACCGCCGCCCTGAAGGCCGGTGACGAGGTTCGCTTGGTCGGTTTCGGCACGTTCACCGTCTCGGATCGCTCCGCGAAAGAAGGCCGCAACCCGCGCACCGGCGAGAAAATCCAGATCGCGGCTTCGAAACAGGCCAAGTTTTCCGCCGGGAAGGGCTTGAAGGATACCGTGAACGGTTGATGGGGGGAGAAACATGGCTGATGCGAAGGACAATCTGATCACGGCGGGCAACATCGCCAAGGAGCTTGGCGTCTCCGATGGCAAGGTCAAGAAGGCCATCAAGGAACTGGGGCTGGAACCGGCGGCGAAGCGCGGCGTCTGCTGCTTCTACGACCGGGGCGCGGTCGATAAAATCAAGGGTTCGCTGGGTTAGGCTTTGGCCTTCTGCCCGGCTTCCCCAGTGGTCGGGAACCCGAACGCTTCCCTCTGCCGGTCCCATTCGAGCGGAAACTCCGTCATCAGCGCGGCCAGTTCCAGGCCCTTCGGCTGACGGCCCTTGAGGATCGCCTCGACGATATCGGGAGCCAGCAGGGTCAGACGGAGAATGCGGGTCACGTACGAGTGGTTGATGCCCTCTGATTCCGCCAGAGCCTTGATCGAGGTGTGCCGCCCGGAGTCCAGGAGCCTGCTCCAGCGGCGGGCACGAGCGAGCGCCTTGAGCAGGGTGTTGTCGGCACGGGCGGCCTGCAACGGCGCGGGGGAACCATCCGGCATGATGATCAGCTTGCGCCCGCCGCGCCTCTTCAGCGCGAAGGGGACGTGGACGGTGAGAATCCCGGTGGCGGGATCGTAGCTCTCTTGCCGGTTCATGCGCACTTCCTTTTCGGCGGCGTGACGGCGATTTCGGCGATGACGGTCTTGATTCCGGCGGCGTGCAGGCGGAGTTGGGCTCCCTCTGGACTCACGTCCACCTGCTCGACCAGAAGACGGATCAGGCGGGTCTGTTCGGCCGGGAACAGTTCGGTCCACACGTCGTCCAGGCGATCGAGGGATTCGGCAAGGGTGGCGGCCGGGACGTCGGCCTCGCGCAGAACCCGCGCCCGGACCTCGGGAGCTTTCAGCAGGCGGCGCATCTGGCCGACCACCAGATCCTCGATCTCACCGGCGGCGACGGCGCGCACCGGGCAGGTGTCGTGGCCGTTCTTGCTGGCCTTGGAGCAGAGATAATAGCGATACACCCTGCCGTTTCGTCGGGTGTGGGTCGGGGTCATGGCACCGCCGCAGTGGGCGCAACGCAGGAGTCCCCGGAGCGGTGCCTGGCTCTGGGAAGAGTGGACACGGTGGACGTGGCGGTTGTTGTCGGCCAGAATAGCGTGCGCGGCGGCCCACAGGTTCTGATCGATGATGGCGGCATGTTCGCCGGGATAAGAGGTGCCTTTGTGAACTGCCTCGCCCAGGTAGACCCGGTTATGGACGATTTTGTAGAAGGCTCCCTTGTCGAAGGACTTGCCCTGGCGCGCTGTGCCGTCCTGGGTGGTCCAGGACTTGGTGGTGAAGCCTTCGGCGTTCAGGGATTTGATCACCGCCGTGGCCGAGGCGAGGTCAACAAAGCGCCCGAAGATATGGCGGACCAGAACGGCTTCGGCACCGTTGACCACCAGATGACGATCCTTGACGTCGTAGCCGAGCGGCGGAATCCCGCCCATCCACATGCCTTTGCGGCGGGAGGCGGCGAACTTGTCGCGGATGCGCTCGCCGATCACCTCCCGCTCGAACTGGGCGAAGCTGAGCAGGATGTTCAGCGTCAGG
>JADGDA010000055.1 GCA_015228695.1 Alphaproteobacteria bacterium | reverse complement strand
CGCCAGCGGAATGCGCTCGATGGGAATCTCGCGGGACAAATCGCCCCGGTCGATCAGAATGGCGTCCGACTTGCGCGCGATCGCCGCCAGATTGTCCAGGCCGTTGCGGCATTCGATCTTCGAAATGAGGAACGTGCCGTCCCCGGCCAGGGCGCGGGTTTCATCGACGTCCTCGGCGCGGTTGGCGAAAGACAGGGCGACATGGCGGATGCCCAGTTCCCGCCCCATGGCGATGGCGGTTTTATCCTTGTCGGTCAACGCGGGCATGCTGATGGGGCGGTGCACGGTGACCGCCTTGTTGGAACCGATGTGGCCGCCGTTGATGACCCGCAGCGTGGCCCTGTCCTCGTGGACCTGGACCACCTGGGTCATGACGGAATTGAAATCGATGCTGATGAAGTCCCCCTCCCGCAACAGGGCCACCGTGTAAAAGGGGTAGAACGCGATGTTGTAGGGGTCGCCCGGAACCAGCCGGCTGTGCACCGTGACGGTGGTGTTCTCCCGCAGCAGAACCGGGCCGTTGACGAGGGACGTCGTGCGGATCTGAGCCCCCTCGGAATCGAGGCAGACGGGAACGCGCGAATAGGTCTGGATCGTGCGCACGACCGTCTCCAGGTCTTCGAGCTTGGTGTGCGACAGGTTGATCCGGAACAGCGACACGCCCAGATGCTCCAGACGGGTGATCACGCTCTCGCTCATGGAGGACGGCCCAAGGGTGCACAGGATTTCGATGTTCATGGTCCAAACCTTCCGAAAATCAAGGGATCGGTAGCGGCCGCAACATGTGTTTGTATTCTCCGTTCCTGTCAAGAAAATTGATCCTGGAGAAGAGACCGGCGCGAAGATACAAATAGGGAAAACTTTTCTTATATGTATCTGTATCTATTTTGGCGTTTTGCGCAAGAACACGTTCGAAGTCCATCAGATCGTCCAGCCGGAGGCGAACTTCTTTCAGACTGTGCCGGAACCAGGACGGATCGGGTTCCCTGTACCCGAAGCGGACGGAGAACGGGTAGAAGACGGTTTGCAGCACGAACCGGTCGGATTCGCTGAACATGGAATCCTTTGGTCTGGTCGACCCGTCGTGCCCGAACGGAGGCATGTCCTTGTTCCGGTCGTAACTCGGGCTGGAGGGATCGCCCCACCACTTTTTCCCCTGCGCCGTCATTTCGTAGAGACTGGGGGCCTCCTTCACCCCCATCCATGCGCACAGGGCGCGCAGGGTCTCCTGGGGGCGTAATTTCAGGTCTTCGAGACGGACCCCGACCGCGTCCTGGGTCGCGAGATAAGCGCTGTCGATGTAGTGCAGGGCGTCCACGATCCGCGTCGGTATGACATGACTCTCGTCGTTATAACGATGTCTGTCACACCAGGACGAAATGGAAGTAACGGGGTCCCGGATCATCATGACGAAACGCGATTGGGGCGCGTATCGTAAAAAATTAGCCATCGCATAATCCGTTGGATTATGAATGTGATAGAATATGGCCCGCTTTCTTTCCTTCGATCCGATGGCGTGCTCATAGGCTTTGTGCAGAATGACGAAGAACGTGTACGGGTCCACGCTCCCGCATTTTTTCATGAGCCGGATAGCCTCCGCGCAGAATTTGTCTTTTCTGACGAACAGGGATTCGTCCCGTTTGGCCCCGACGCAGGTCATTCCCTCTTTCTGCCCAATGAACGAGGTGTCCTCGTTCCAGTGTCCGGGGATGGGTTCCCCGGAATGGGCGTCGAAGAGGACCTGGTAGAGGTCGGCAAACCGTTCCGGAATGCGTTGCCATCCGTCGGCGGAGAGTCGTTTCCAGATGCCCTCGTTGAAAAATCCGCGCAGATACATGCTGGGGAGAGTGGACACCTCCGGGTGGCCGTCGATCAGGCTGTGGAGAAGACCCGTTCCGCTCCTCCCGAAGAACAGCAGGGCGATCACGTTGTCGGACCTCTGGAATTCAAGGGGCGGAGCGTTTTTCCTGTTGTCGACGGGGACCCGTTCCGTCTCCCTGGCGGGCAGGAGGTCCGTTGCCTTCTCTCTCCATCCGGGGACGCCCCCTCCGGGAACATCGTTGCCGATGACCTTGTCCACATGAAGGCGGTGGAGGGCGAAGTGGGGCGTCGCGCGGGCCACCTCTCCGGGTTCGGACAAGGGGAGTGCCGCTGCCCGGTTATCCCGGAGCCGGTCCGCGTTCAGCGCGACTTCAACGAGCCGGATGTGGGTCCACGCCCCCATGTGACCGGGATCGGCGGCCAGGACGTCGCGGAAGGCCAGGTATGCGTCCGCCAGCCGGCCGGTCTCGCGAAAGATGACTCCCAGGCCGAAATGAGCCTCGGCGTTGTCCGGGGCAAGCCGGAGAACCGCGCGATAACTGGCGACGGCCTCGTCCAGCAATTCCTGGCGCCCCAGCGTCGAGGCCAGTTCCTGATGCGCCTCGACGAAATCCGGCTTGAGGCGGGTCGCCTCGCGGTAGCAGGCGGCGGCCTCGCTCCACAACTCCTGGCTCCGGCGCACCTTGCCGAGATAGTAGTGCGCCTCGGCGTGGTCCGATTGGAGGTCGATCACCCTGCGGAAGCAGGGAGCGGCCTCCTTGGGACGCGAGGTCACGAGGTAGAGAAGGCCGATGTTGACGAGGCTGAACAGATGGTCGGGGGCGGTCTTGAGGATGCGTTTGTACAGGGCTTCCGCCTCGGCCCATTCGTTGGACTGGTGGTGGGCGAGCGCCCGTTGGAAATCGATGTCGATGCGCGCGCGCGCGATCAGGTCGTCGCACGGCGGCCCGGAGAGTCCCAGGCCGATTCCCTGTTCGAGCAGACCGAGGGCGTCCCGGCTCCGTCCGGCGGCCAGCAGCGCCTCTCCATAGGACAGCCAGAACCGGGCCTGGGAGGGATCGGCTTCGAGGGCGGTCTGGAAGTGGGGGAGCGCGCTTTCGGGACGCCCCGCGCCGAGAAGACTCAGCCCGAGATCATGGTTGGCGTCCGGATTGTCCGGCGTTTCCGTCATGTCCCGGTGTGTTCGGGCAGGGTCCCGGGGGCGCCGGGAGCGTTCTTCGTGGTGCGGATGGCGAGCGCGGATTTGACGTGGATCACGTTCGGCGCCGCCGTCAGCTTCGAGGTCAGGAACTGCTGATAGTCGTCCCAGTCGCGGGCCATCACCTTGAGCAGGAAATCGGTCTCCCCCGCGAGCATGCTGCATTCGCGGACCTCCGGCCACGAGTGCACCAAATCCTCGAAGGCGCTCAGGTCGGACTCGGCCTGGCTCCCGAGTCCGACCTGGGCGAAGACGACGACGTTGAATCCAAGCGCGGCGGGATCGACGTCGGCATGGTATCCACGGATGACTCCGGCCTCCTCCAGCGCCCGGACCCGACGCAGGCACGGCGGCGGCGAGATGCCGGCGCGGCGGGCCAGTTCCACGTTGGTGACGCGGCCGTCCTCCTGCAAATCGTGCAGAATGCGCCGGTCGATCGCATCCAGTCGGACCCGTTGCGTCACGTCGCCTCCCGTCAGGTGCCCCCCGTCAGGTGCCCCTCGTCAGGCGGATGCCCGGGAGTGGCTGCCGCTCACCAGGGAGTCCACCACGGCCGGATCGGCCAGCGTCGAGGTATCCCCCAACTGATCGACCTCATCGGCGGCGATCTTGCGCAGGATTCGGCGCATGATCTTGCCGGAGCGGGTCTTGGGCAGTCCCGTTGCCCACTGGATCACGTCGGGCGTCGCGATGCCCCCGATTTCCGTGCGGACCCAAGCGATCAGTTCCTTCTTCAGGGCCTCGGAGGGCGTCTCCCCGGCGATCAGGGTGACGTAGGCGTAGATGCCCTGCCCCTTGATGTCGTGGGGGAACCCGACCACCGCCGCCTCGGCGACCTTTTCGTGGGCGACGAGGGCGCTTTCGATCTCGGCGGTTCCGAGCCGGTGGCCGGAGACGTTGATCACGTCGTCCACCCGGCCGGTGATCCAGTAATAGCCGTCCGCGTCCCGCCGCGCGCCGTCGCCGGTGAAATACAGTCCCTTGTAGGTGCTGAAATAGGCCTGAACGAAACGGTCGTGGTCGCCGTAAAGGGTCCGCATCATTCCCGGCCATGCGTCGGAGAGGCACAGATTGCCCTCGGCGGCTCCGGGCAGCTCCTGCCCGTCGGAATCCACCAGCAGCGGTTTCGCTCCGAAGAACGGCCGGGTCGCCGATCCTGGCTTGAGAAGGGTCGCGCCCGGCAGCGGGGTGATCAGGATGCCGCCGGTTTCGGTCTGCCACCACGTGTCGACGATCGGGCAGCGGTCGTCGCCGACCACGCGGTGATACCACATCCACGCCTCCGGGTTGATGGGCTCACCCACGGAGCCCAACAGCCTCAGGGAGGCGCGGGAGGTCTTCTTGACCGGCCCCTCGCCCTCGCGCATCAGGGCGCGGATGGCGGTGGGGGCGGTGTAGAAGATGTTGACCTTGTGCTTGTCCACCACCTGCCAGAACCGGGAGAAATCGGGGTAGTTGGGCACGCCCTCGAACATCAGGGTAATGGCCCCGTTGGCGAGCGGGCCGTAGACGATGTAGGTATGGCCGGTGACCCACCCGACGTCGGCGGTGCACCAGTAGACGTCCCCGTCGTGATAGTCGAAGACGTACTGATGGGTCATCGAGGCGTAAACCATGTACCCGCCGGTGGTGTGCAGCACGCCCTTCGGCTTTCCGGTCGAACCGGAGGTGTAGAGGATGAACAGGGGGTCCTCCGCCCCCATCTCCTCCGGCCTGCACTCGGAGGGTTGTGCCGGGCAGACCTCGTGATACCAGTGGTCGCGTCCGGGTTTCATGGCGACCTGACCGCCGGTGCGCCGGACCACGATCATGTGCTCGACGGTCGGACAGCTTTGCAAGGCGGCGTCGGCGTTGGCCTTGAGCGGAACCGGGCGTCCGCCGCGCAAGCCCTCGTCGGCGGTGATCACCATTTTGGTTCCGCTGTCCTGGATGCGCCCGATCAGGGACTCCGGGGAGAAGCCGCCGAACACCACCGAATGGACGGCTCCGATGCGCGCGCAGGCGAGCATGGCCACGGCCGCCTCGGGAATCATGGGCATGTAGATGGCGACGCGGTCGCCCTTGCCGACGCCCATCCCGCGCATGGCGTTGCCCAGGCGGCATACGCGCTCGTAAAGCTCGCGGTAGGTGAGGTGGGCGCTGTCGGCCGGATCGTCGCCCTCCCAGATGATCGCGGTCTGGTCGCCGCGCTTGGCGAGATGGCGGTCAAGGCAGTTGACGGAGGCGTTCAAAGTGCCGTCGTCATACCAGCGGATGTGAACGTCGGGAGGCATGAAGCTCACGTCCTTGACCCTGGTATAGGGCTTGATCCAATCGATCCTGTTGCCATGCTCGCCCCAGAAGCCTTCCGGATCGGCCACGGACCGCCTGTACATCTCCTCGTACTTGGCGTTGTCGACCCAAGCCGCCTTGGCTGCGGCCTCCGACACCGGAAACAGATGGCTTTCCGTCATTTTCTTCTCCTCCGTGGCCCCGTCATGGGGCGGACCCGCCCGATACAATGCGTAATCGTCCGCAGTCCGTCAACGCAGAGTCGGCGCCCCCCGAACAGCAATTCTCATTTTGGAACGAATGGGGATTCCCAGCCGGAGAGAAATCGGATTCTATCTCTGCTGCCCAGTTAACCGTTCGAGCGATCGCCGTGTCACGGGGGCTGGACGGAGGGAAACATATTTTGTATAAACCCCGGCGAAGGCGGATGCCCGCGTTGCCCAGGTAGCTCAGTTGGTAGAGCAGGGGACTGAAAATCCCCGTGTCGGCGGTTCAATTCCGTCCCTGGGCACCATCTTCCGCTTGAAAGATTGGGCCTCCGCTTGAAAGATTGGGCCTCCGCCTGAACGGTTGGGCCTCCGCCTGAACGGTTGGGCCTCCGCCTGAACGGTTGGGATGGCGTCAGTTCGTCAAAAGCGATAGAGATCGCGGCAGTCGGCAGTTCCCGTTATGACCGTCCGGGGCGATATTTCGGGGCTGTCGCCCCGCGTCCTATCCGGTGACAGGGGCAAGTGGCCCACTGGTTTTCACAACGCGCGGCCGTGGTTATAGAACCGCTGGGAAGAAACCCCGCGCATTGACTTCGCGCTCCCGAGACCTTATACAGCCCGCCAGTCGTCGAAATCGTTTTCCACGGAGTTGACACGTGAAGCGCACCTATCAGCCCAGCAAGCTCGTCCGCGCCCGACGGCACGGCTTCCGTGCCCGGACGGCCACTGTCGGCGGTCGTCGGGTTCTCTCGAATCGCCGCGCCAAGGGCCGCAAGCGCCTGAGCGCCTGACCCGAGGGGCTGGCCCCGGATGACAGTGGTGCTTCAGCGGCTCAGGCAGCGTGCGGAGTTTCTGAGGGTCGCCGGCTTCCGGCGCAAGTGGGCGGCTCCCGGACTCGTGCTTCAGGCCGTTCCTTCCGTTGCCGGAGAGGCCCAGGGGGAGGGCGTCGTGAAGGTGGGATTCACCGTGACGCGCAAGGTCGGCAACGCGGTCAAACGCAACAGGGCCCGCCGCCGCCTGCGCGCCGCCGCCGCCGAGGTTCTGCCCGCCGAGGCGTGCTCCGGGTTTGATCTGGTGCTGATCGGGCGGAGCGAAACCCTGGACCGTCCGTTCCGCGAGTTGGTGGGCGATTTGCGCGGGGCCTTGCGCCGCCTTGGGGCGCTGTGTCCTCATGGGCGCCTTGGGGCGCTGTGCTCCCACGGGAATGAAGCCGGTGGGGATGGCGAGCGGGGCCGGGGGGAACGGGCCCGGTGAGTCTGGCAAGCGTTCTGCTGCGTGGGCTGGTGCGCGGCTATCAGCTCGTGGCGTCGCCGATCCTGCCGCCGACGTGCCGGTACAACCCGAGCTGTTCGGCCTACGCCATGGAGGCGATCGAGAGGTTCGGGGCGTTGCGCGGCGGGTGGCTGGCGGCGCGGCGCATCGGACGGTGCCACCCCTGGGGCGGCCAGGGCTATGATCCGGTTCCCGAACGGCTGGACGGCCGGGCCGGGCCGCCCGATGACCCTTAATGGAACCCTCTGGTTCGCAGCGGATGCCAAAGCATGTCTGAACAGCGCAATCTGATCCTGGCCATTGCTCTTTCCCTGGCGATCCTGATGGTATTCCAGGTTCTCGGCAAGAAACCGAAGCCTCCGGTGGAAACCCAGACGGTGGAGCAGCAGCAGGCCGCGCCGACCCCCGCCCCCGGCGTCCCTGCTCCCCCGCAGACGGCTCCCCTGTCCGCTCCGGGAAGCGCTCCTCCGAGCGTCGGCCAGGCCGATGCGGGGACCGATCCGGGAACGCGGATCCGCATCGAGACTCCCAGCCTGCACGGCTCGATTTCCCTGGTCGGCGCGCGGGTGGACGCCCTGACCCTGGTCAAGTACCGGGAGGCGATCGATCCGAAAAGCCCGGAGATCACGCTGTTGTCCCCATTGGGGAGCCCGGCTCCCTATTTCGCCGAATTCGGCTGGGTGGCCTCGGCCGGACAGACCATCGACATGCCCGGCCCCGCGACCCGGTGGACCGCCGACCGCGCCGAACTCACCCCCGCCCATCCCGTCACCCTGAGTTGGACCAACAAGGCCGGAATCCGTTTTTCGCGGACGTTCGCGGTGGACGACAAGTATATGTTCACGGTGACCCAGCAGGTGGAAAACAACGGTCCGGCGCCGGTCACCCTGCGGCCCTACGGCCTGATCACCCGCGTCGGCACGCCCAAGACCATGGGCATGTACATCATGCACGAAGGCCCCCTGGGGGTGCTCGACGGCACGTTGAAGGAAAAGAACTACAGCGATTTGTCCGAGCCCGAGGGCGCTTTCAAGGGCGAGTCCACGGGCGGCTGGGCCGGGTTCACCGACAAGTACTGGCTGGTGGCGCTGGCGCCGGACCCGAAAACCAAGACCTCGGTGCGTTTCTTCCACCAGCCGTTCAACAGCACCGATCTCTATCAGGTGGATCACCTGGACGAGGCGATGACCGCGGCTCCGGGGACCGCCATCGTCCACTCCGAGTACCTGTTCACGGGGGCCAAGGAAGCGGAAACCCTTGACCATTACAGCGAGAAGCTGGGCATCGACCGCTTCGATCTGGCCATCGACTTCGGCTGGTACTACTTTCTGACCAAGCCGTTCTTCTATGCCCTGCGTTTCCTGCACGGGCTGGTCGGCAATTTCGGCGTCGCGATCCTGCTGTTCACCGTGGTCATCAAGGGCCTGTTCTACCCGCTCGCCAATAAATCCTACGTGGCGATGAGCATGATGAAGAAGCTCCAACCCGAGGTGAAGAAGCTTCAGGGGCGCTTCGCCGACGACAAGGTGCGGCTGAATCAGGAACTGATGGCGCTCTACAAGCGTGAAAAGGTCAACCCGGCCTCGGGGTGTCTGCCGATTCTGGTGCAGATTCCCGTGTTCTTCTCCCTCTACAAGGTGCTGTTCATCAGCATCGAGATGCGCCACGCGCCGTTCTTCGGCTGGATTCACGATCTGTCGGCCCCCGATCCGACCTCCCTGTTCAATCTGTTCGGGCTCATTCCGTGGACCCCGCCCGATATGCTGATGATCGGCGTCTGGCCGTTGATCATGGGCGCCACCATGTACCTTCAGCAGAAGCTCAGTCCCCAGCCCGCCGATCCCATCCGGGCGAAGATGTTCATGTTCCTGCCGCTGGTCTTCACGGTGATGCTGTCGCAGTTCGCCGCCGGTCTGGTGATCTATTGGGCCTGGAACAACGTTCTCTCGATCGCCCAGCAATGGACGATCATGAAGCGCATGGGCGTGCCATCCTGATCGGGGACACGGCCGGGGCGCGGGACGGGACCCCCGATCTCGATGCCGGCCGCCGGCTGTTCGCGGGGGAGTGCGCCTTCGTCCTGGCCGCCGCGTCCGTCACCCAGTTGCCGGACGGGGACATGCCGGAAATCGCGTTCGCCGGGCGCTCCAACGTCGGGAAGTCCAGTCTGGTCAACGCCCTGACCGGTCGCGGCACCCTGGCCCGGGCGTCCAACACGCCGGGACGGACCCAGCAGCTCATCTTCTTCCGCCTCGCCGGGCGGCTGATGCTGGTGGATCTGCCGGGGTACGGATTCGCCAAGGCGCCCAAGGATGTGGTGCGGCAGTGGCACGGGCTGATCAACGACTACCTGCGCGGACGCCCGGTTCTGCGCCGGGCGCTGGTTCTGGTGGACAGCCGCCACGGGTTGAAGGACAACGACCGGGACGTCATGAAGATGCTGGACGTGGCGGCGGTGAATTATCAACTGGTCCTGACCAAGGTGGACAAGATCACTCCCGCGCAGGCGCTCCGGTGCCGCGCCGCCGTCGCGGCCGAAGTGGCGGCCCACACCGCCGCCTATCCCGAGGTTCTGCTCACCAGCGCGGAGAAGGGAACCGGCATCGCCGAACTGCGGGCCGCTCTGGCCGAAATCGCCGCCCCGCCCGCTTCGTAAAGGAGACCGTTTCATGCCCCTGACCCGCAACACCAAGGACGTCTCTCCGGCCGAGCGGGAAGCCTGGCTCGCCAAGGCGAAAACGCTGTCCGAGGCGCTTCCCTACATGCGCGAATTCGCGGGCTCCACCGTCGTGGTCAAGTACGGCGGCCACGCCATGGGCGAGGAGCAGGCGCAATTCGCCCGCGACATCGTGCTTCTGCGGCAGGTGGGGATCAGCCCGGTGGTGGTCCACGGCGGCGGGCCGCAGATCGCCGCCATGCTGAAACGCCTCGATATCCCGAGCCGATTCGTGGACGGCCTGCGCGTCACCGACGGGGAGACCATGGAAGTGGTCGAAATGGTGCTGTCGGGCTCGATCAACAAGCAGATCGTCGCCGCCATCAACCAGGCGGGGGGATTCGCGGTCGGTCTGTCGGGCAAGGACGGGCACCTGATGCAGGCGACCAAGGTCCACCGGACCACCCGCGACCCGGTGACGAACGAGGAAACCGCCGTGGACCTCGGGTTCGTCGGCGAGCCCTCGTCCATTACCCCGCACATCGTCGAGGCCTTCACCGAGGCCGACATCATCCCGGTGATCGCGCCCATCGGCGTCGGCGAAGCGGGCGAGACCTACAACATCAACGCCGACACGGCCGCCGGAGCCGTGGCGGCGGCGGTGTCGGCCACCCGGCTTCTGATGCTGACCGACGTTCCCGGAGTTCTGGACAAGGAGGGACGGCTCATCACCGAGATGACCGCCGCCCAGGCCGAATCGCTGATTGCCGACGGCACCATCAAGGGCGGCATGATTCCCAAGGTGGAAACCTGTCTCGACGCCGTCGCGCGCGGGGTCGAGGCGGCGGTGATCCTGGACGGGCGGGTCCAGCACGCGATCCTTCTGGAAATCTTCACCCCCCACGGGGTGGGAACCTTGATCCGGGCGGAATAGGGCGCGTTCGGAAATCCCGACGATATCGGAAATCTTGCGCGAACGACGGCAAAATGGGCGACTTGAAACAGGGCTTGTGCCATAATCCCCGCGCCCCTGAAATGGGCCGTTCCGCGCTGTCGGAACGTGCCGGGCGGGGACGGGTGTGTCGGGGAAAGGGTGGCTGATGGACGCGGCTTGCGCATGCGCCGGGACGTCCGCCGGCGGCGGGTCCGGGCGTGGAAACCCGGATCTCGGGGGACACGATTTCGGGGGACACAGCGCGGACCTGCATTTCGGCCTCGGCCTTGCCGGAGCCAGCGTCGTCGGCCTGGATCAGGCGCGGCTGGCCCGGTTCGATCAGGATGTTCTCGACCGGAACACGGAACACGCGGAGCGTAACCGCGCTTGGTTCTCGTCCCACGGCGTCCTCGCGCTGAGTCTGATGTCCGCTCCGGGGGCCGGCAAGACGGCTCTCCTGCTCCGGACCCTGGAGGCGCTTGGGGACCGCTCCCTCCTGACGGTCATCGCGGGCGACCCCCAGGCGACCGTGGATGCGGCGCGGTTTCGCGGCTCCGGGGTGGCGGCGGTGCAGATCAATACCGGCCGGGGCAGTCATCTCGATGCCGACATGGTCGGCCATGCCCTGGAACGTCTGGATGTCCGCGACGGGGGGGTTCTGTTCATCGAGAACGTCGGCGGCCTGATCACGCCGCCGTCGTTCGACCTGGGCGAGGCCCACAGGATTCTGGTGGTGTCCGTGACCGAGGGGGACGACCGGCCGTTCAAATATCCCGAGGCGTTCGCGGCCGCCGATGTGCTGGTGTTCAACAAGACGGACCTGATGCCCCATGTCCGGTTCGACCTGGACAAGTGCGCCGCCGCCGCCCGCGAGATCAATCCGGAACTCGTGGTGCTGAAGGTTTCGGCGGAGTCGGGAGAGGGCGTGGAAGCGTGGTGCGGCTGGATCGCGGAACGCCGCCGGAGTCCACGGGTGGAAACGGCCGCGGCCGGGTAGGGTCTGCGGAGGGATGAACCAGGGTCTCGCGGAGAGAAATCGATGACGATCGCGGCGATCAAGTTGCCCGTGCTCACGGACG
>JADGDA010000054.1 GCA_015228695.1 Alphaproteobacteria bacterium | reverse complement strand
AGGCCATTCACTCCGGCCTGACGGCGGAAGCGGCGGTGCAGAGGGTGCACGACGATACCCGCCTGCGGATGAGCCAGGTCTCTGACCCCTACATCCGCGACCGGCTGCACGATCTGGAGGATCTGGCCAACCGCCTTCTTCAGCATCTGACCGGGGCCGGAGGCACGGCGGCCCGTGGCGACCTCCCCGAGGATACCGTCCTGGTCGCCCGTTCCATGGGGCCCGCCGAGCTTTTGGACTATGATCGCGCCAAGCTGCGGGGGCTGGTCCTGGAGGAGGGCTCCCCCACCATGCACGTCGCCATCATCGCCCGCGCCATCGACATTCCGGTGGTCGCGCGGGTCAACGACGTGCTGTCCAAGATCGAACCCGGCGAGTCGATCATCGTGGACGGGGAGTTTTCCCAGGTCTTCGTCCGCCCCGGCGAGGACATCCAGGACGCCTTCGCCCAAAGCCTCAAGGCGCGCAACGAGCGGCGGCTCGGTTACGCCACGCTGCGCGGAATCCCGGCCCAAACCAAGGATGGCGTGCGCATCGGCATGAACCTCAACGCCGGTCTGCTCATGGATATGCAGCATCTGCGTGAAAGCGGCGCCGACGGGGTGGGGCTCTATCGGACGGAGGTCCCCTTCATGGCGCGCCCCTCCCTGCCGGACGTGGACGCGCAGACCTCCCTCTACAGCAAGATTCTCGCCCAGGCGGAGGGAAAGCCCGTCGTCTTCCGCACCCTCGACGTGGGGGGGGACAAGCTGTTGCCCTATTGGCATGGCGGGGACGAGCCGAATCCGGCCATGGGGCGGCGCTCGATCCGCATCACCCTCGACCGCCCCCTGATCCTGCGTCATCAGCTTCTGGCCCTTCTCCGCGCGGCGGCGGGGCAGGATTTGCACGTCATGTTCCCGATGATCGCCAACGTCGCCGAGTTCGAGGCCGCCCGCGCCATTCTCGACCGGGAGGTGGAGCGGGAGAAGGCCAGGGGAGGGGACCTGCCCCGCTCGATCCGGGTCGGCGCGATGATCGAGGTTCCGGCCCTGCTGTGGCAGCTTGAAACCCTGTTGAAACGGGTCGATTTCGTTTCGGTCGGGAGCAACGATCTGTCCCAGTTCATGTTCGCCAGCGACCGGGTCAACCCGCAGATGGCGGACCGGTACGACGTCCTGTCGCCGTCGTTCCTGTCGGCCATGCGCGGGATCGTCCGGGCCTGCGAAGCGGCGGGCGTGCCCTGTTCGGTGTGCGGCGAGGCCGTGAGCAATCCATTGGAGGCGATGGCGTTCATCGGGATCGGTTTCCGCAGTCTCTCCATGTCCGCCCCCCGGTTCGGCGCGGTCAAATGCATGGTGCTCAGCATGTCGGCCGGGGCCGTCGGACGCTATCTCGACACCCTGCTCGATGCCCCGAATCACAGTATTCGCGAGGTGTTGAGGCTGTTCGGGCGGGACCACGGCCTTGTTTTTTAGCTTTAACGCCAGAGGGTTTCCTTGTAGCTTGTCCCGGTGTTAAGGCTTTTTCCGGGCGCGTGTTCTCACACTTGTGCCGCGAGGGGGGAGAACTCAGGGCGTGGCGTCGAACGAGCAGGATCAGCAGCCGCCCCCCTCCGGTCAGCCAGGCTCTCCGGTTGGGGCGTTGCTGCGGGCGTCGCGGGTGCGCGTCGGCGGCGATTTACAGGACATCGCCAACTCCCTCTGTATCCGTCATCCCTATCTTCTGGCGATCGAGGAGGGGCGGTTTCAGGAACTTCCCGGCGCGACCTACGCCACCGGATTCGTGCGCGCCTATGCGGAGCACCTCGGACTTGACGGGGAAGAGGTCGTGCGCCGGTTCCGGGCGGAGACGGAAGGGCTCCGCAACAGGTCCAGGCTGGCATTTCCGATTCCGGTCTCCGAGGAACGCATTCCCTCCGGCGTTCTGGTGTTCGCGGGAATCCTTCTCTTCGCGGTCGCCTACGGGGTCTGGTACTGGCAGTCCACGTCCGATCGGGATGTGGCGGGTCTGGTGCCGGACATTCCATCCCGCCTGATGGAATTGATCAATCCCCCGGCAAAGGCTCCGCCGCCGGCCGCGCCCGTGGTCGCGGATGGCGCGGCTCCGGACGCTCAGCCCGGCCATGAAGCCCCGCCGGTGACAGGAACTCCGGTCGTCGTTTCCCAGGCCCAGCCTGCCCCGGAACAGGTCATGCCGCCGGCTTCCGAGAGTGAGTCCGAGGACCCCGAGGTCCCCGCTCCCCCCGTGACGTCCGTTGCCGCGACCGCTCCGGCATCTCCGGTTCAAAGCCCGCCGGTCCAGATTCCGCCCGCTCCGGCGGCCCCCGTTCCAGCCGTCCCCACGGCCACTCCACCCGCGCCTGTCGTCGCTCCTCCCGCAGCGCCCGCCGCCGCCGCTCCCGCCGTGGTTCCTCCCGTCGCGGCCCCCGTTGTCGCGGCGGCTCCGGTGGCCGCCGTCAAGGGGCAGGAGGGCGGGTCCCGCGTCGTTCTGCGCTTTACGGGGAACGTCTGGGTTCAAATCCGCGACGAGAAAACGACCCTGGTGACCCGGTTGATGCGCAAGGGCGATACCTATCGGGTGCCGTCGCGTCCGGGACTGTCCCTGGTGGCCGGAAATGCGGGAGAGGTCGAGGTGCTGGTGGATGGGGTTCCCGCTCCGCCCCTGGGACCGAAGGGGCTGGTGCGGCGTGACGTCAGCCTGGACCCCGACAGCCTGAAAAAGGGTTCCGACGGGGCGGCGCCGGCCGGTGAAAAGACCAAGGAGCCCGCCGCCGCGGGAAATTGACGGTTTCGCCCGCCGCCCCAGAGTTTCCGTTTCCCCGCGTCATCGAGTCATCCGAATGTCAGAACGCCCATACCGTGACATCCACCGCCGCAAGTCCCGCCAGATCAAGGTGGGGAAGGTCCTGGTCGGCGGCGATGCGCCCATCTCCGTGCAGTCCATGACCAACACCCTGACCTCGGACGTGGCGGCCACGGTCGCCCAGATTCGGGCGATGGAAGCGGCGGGCGTCGATATCGCCCGGGTCTCGTGCCCCGACCCGGAATCCACGCGGGCATTGCGGGAGATCGTGCGCCAAGTGTCCGTGCCCGTCGTCGCCGATATCCATTTCCACTACAAGCGCGCCATCGAGGCGGCCGAGAACGGCGCGGCGTGCCTGCGGATCAATCCCGGCAACATCGGCTCGATGGACCGGGTGCGCGAGGTGGTGAAGGCGGCGAAGGATCACGGCCTGTCGATGCGCATCGGCGTCAATGCCGGCAGTCTGGAGTCCCACCTTCTGGAGAAATACGGCGAGCCTTGTCCCGAAGCGATGGTCGAGAGCGGCTTGGCCCATGCCCGCATCCTTGAGGACAACGATTTCTTCGATTTCAAGATCAGCGTCAAGGCCTCGGACGTGTTTTTGGCCGTTGCCGCCTATCGGGGGCTGGCCGAGGTTTGCGACTATCCATTGCACCTGGGAATCACCGAGGCCGGGGGCTTGCGCGGAGGTACGGTGAAATCGTCGGTGGGTCTCGGGATGCTGCTGTGGAGCGGCATCGGCGACACCATCCGCGTCTCCCTGTCCACCGACCCGGTCGAGGAAGTGAAGGTTGGCTTCGAGATTCTGAAAAGCTTGGGCCTGCGCCATCGCGGGGTGGGCATCGTCTCGTGCCCGTCGTGCGCGCGGCAGGGATTCGACGTGGTCGGGACGGTGGCGGCGCTGGAGGAACGGCTGGCCCACATCGTCACCCCCCTGTCCCTGTCGGTCATCGGCTGCGTCGTCAACGGCCCCGGAGAGGCGCGCTCCACCGACATCGGCCTGACCGGAGGCGGGGAGGGGCAGCACAAGGTCTACGTCGCCGGAAGCCCCGATCACAACATCGACAGCGCCGCCATGATCGAACACCTCGTGGACTTGGTCGAGGCCAAGGCCGCCGCCATCGTGGCGGGAACGGACAAGGCCCGAACGGGCCACTGAACGGGGGAAACGTCGTGTCTTCGCTCCAGCCCGTGCGCGGCACCCAGGACCTGTTGCCGGAGGATGCCCGGAGGCATCGCGCGGTCGGGGAGGCCGCCCGTTCCCTGGCCGAACGCTACGGCTTCGCCGAAATCTCGACGCCGATTTTCGAATTCACCGACGTCTTCAGCCGCACCCTGGGCGATACCTCCGACATCGTCACCAAGGAGATGTACACCTTCGAGCGCAGCGGCGAGTCCATTACCCTCCGCCCGGAGGGAACCGCCGGCGTCGCCCGCGCCTTCATTTCCAACGGGCTGGGGCAATCCGTCCCCCTGAAGGTGTTCTACCGTGGTCCCATGTTCCGCTACGAGCGGCCGCAGAAGGGCCGTCAGCGCCAGTTCCATCAGGTGGGAGTGGAGCTTCTGGGGGTAGAGAGTCCCCAGGCCGACGTGGAGGTGATCGCCCTCGGCGCCCATCTGCTCGACGAACTGGGACTCGCCGGCAAGACGGTCCTGGAGCTTAACACGCTGGGCGATGCGGAAAGCCGGGCGGCCTACCGCGAAGCGCTGGTCGGCTATCTGTCTCCGAAGTCCGGCTCCCTGTCGGAGGACAGCCGCGCCCGGCTCGAACGCAATCCCCTGCGTATCCTGGACTCGAAGGACGAGGGGGACAGGGCGGTCGTCGCCGGAGCGCCCCTTTTCACCGATTTTCTGAACGAGGCCTCGCGCGTCTTCTTCCACCGCTTGCAGGATGGATTGACGGCCCTGGGAATCCCGTTCACTGTCAATCCCCGTCTGGTGCGTGGGTTGGATTATTATTGCCATACCGCCTTCGAGTTCACCACCACCGCCCTGGGAGCCCAGGGGACCGTGCTGGCGGGGGGGCGCTATGACGGGCTGATCAAGATGATGGGAGGGCCGCAGACGCCCGGAATCGGCTGGGCCGCCGGGGTCGAGCGGCTGGCGATGCTGTTGGAGGCTCCGCCCGCTCCCCTCCGTCCCATCGCCGTTGTCCCCGTCGGCGCCCAGGCCGAGCGGACGGCGCTGGTTCTGGCCCATCGTCTGCGCCGCGCCGCGTTCGCGGTGGACCTCGGCTATTCGGGAAATCCGGCCAAGCGCATGAAGCGCGCCGACAAAATTGGCGCGCGCGCGGCGGTGATTTTCGGCGAGGACGAACTGGCCCGCGACGCGGTTACCGTCCGCGACCTGGAGACCGGCGAACAGCAACTCGTCGCCATGTCGGCCCTTGAAGACCACCTGACCCGATTCCGGTAGGATAGGATGCCGGACCCCGTCGCCGTCAGCCGGATTCACGTCGTCGGAGCCAATCACCGCTCCAGTTCCCTGGCGCTGCGCGATCAGATGTTCGTGGACGAGGGGGCCCAGCCTCTGTTCCTGAGCCGCCTGAGGCAGGCCGGTCTGTCCCGGGCCGTCGTGCTGTCCACCTGCGATCGGGTCGAGGTGGTCATGGTCCACGACGACGCCGAGGCCGCCGCCCGCGCCGTCACCGAAACCTTCGCCGCCTGGGCGGGGCTGGAGCCCGAGGCGTTGGCCGGGGGACTGTACCGGCTTGCGGGCGCGGAGGCGGTGAAGCACTGTTTTTCCGTCGCCTCGGCCCTCGACAGCCTGGTGATCGGGGAGCCCCAGGTGCTGGGCCAGGTAAAGGAGGCGCACCGGATCGCCCAGGCCTCGGGGATGGTGGACGGCGGTCTGGAGGCTTTGTTTCAGGCGGCCTACGTCACGGCCAAGCGGGTGCGCGCCGAGACCGCCGTGGCCGAGGGACCGGTTTCCATCGCCGCCGTCGCCGTCCAGCTCGCGCGCGATCTGCACGGCGACCTGGACCGCTGCCAGGGGCTGCTGATCGGCTCCGGCGACATGGGGGGGCTGATCGCCGAAAGCCTGCGCGGCGCGGGGCTCCGACGTCTGGTCGTCACCGCCCCGCGCGACGTCCAGGCCGAAGCCCTCGCCAAGGAACTGGACAGCCACACCACGCCCTTCTCCGACCTCGTCAACGCCGTGGCGGCCGCCGACATCGTGCTGTCGTCCATGAGCGGGAGACAGTTCGTGGTCACGACCGATCTGGTCCGCGAGGCCGTGCGCAAGCGCCGCCGCCGGCCGATTTTTTTCATCGACGCCGGGATTCCCGGTGATGTCGAGCCGGCCGTCAACACCATGGAAAGCGCCTTTCTCTACGACCTCAGCGACCTGGAGCGGGTGGCGATGGAAGGCCGCGCCGGTCGTGAATCGGCGTCCCGCGCGGCGTGGGAGATCGTCGCCGCCGAGGTCGCGGCCTTTCTGCGCGGCCGCGCGGAGCGTTCGGCGGCGCCGGCGATTTTCCTTCTTCGTCAACGTTTCGAGGAGGCGCGGGAACAGGCCCTGGCCGAGGCTTCCGACGACGCCGGCAAGGCGACCCGCCTTCTGGTCAACCGCCTTCTCCACGCCCCGTCCGAGGCTCTGCGTGAGATCGCCGCCGGGGAGGAGGGCCGCTCCGATTGGGAGGCGACCGATCGCATCCTGCGCCGCCTGTTCCGCCTCGACGAGGCTTCCCCCCGCAAACCCAAGGAGTCCCGGGAGTGAGCCTCGATGCCAAACTCGACCGTCTGGTGTCCCGCTACGATGAACTCGGGGCGATGTTGAACGAGGGGCAGGCCGCCGACCCCCAGGCGTTCGCCCGGATGTCGAAGGAATACGCCGACCTGCGTCCGGTGGTCGAAAGCATCCGGGAACTGGAAAAGGCCAGGGCCGATCTGCGCGATACCCAGGATCTGATGGCCGATCCGGGAACGGACGCCGACCTGCGCGCCCTGGCCGGGGAAGAGGTCCACGACCTCAAGGCAAGGGTGCAGGAGTTGGAGCGGCAGGTGCGGATCATGCTGCTTCCCCGGGACGAGGCCGACGAGCGCAACGCCATTCTTGAGGTGCGGGCCGGCACCGGGGGCGAGGAGGCGGCTCTGTTCGCCGCCGAGCTGTTTCATATGTACGAACGCTACGCCGCCGTCCGGGGGTGGCGCTTCGAGGGCATGGAAGTCAGCGAAACCGGCATCGGCGGCTACAAGGAGGCGATCGCCACGATCACCGGCCGCAACGTGTTCGCGCGGCTGAAGTACGAATCCGGGGTGCATCGGGTGCAAAGGGTGCCGCAGACCGAGGCCAGCGGGAGAATCCACACCTCCGCCGCCACCGTCGCCGTCCTGCCCGAGGCCGAGGAGGTGGATGTCCAGATCGATCCCAAGGACCTGCGCGTCGATACCTACCGCTCCCAGGGGGCGGGAGGGCAGCACGTCAACACCACCGACAGCGCGGTGCGGATCACCCATCTGCCCTCGGGCATCGTCGCCGCCTGCCAAGAGGAAAAGTCCCAGCACAAGAACCGGGCCAAGGCGATGAAGCTTCTGTGTTCGCGGCTGTACGACTTCGAGCGTTCGCGCAAGGATGCGGAACGGGCCGCCTCGCGCAAGACCCAGGTCGGTTCCGGCGACCGCTCGGAACGCATCCGCACCTACAATTTCCCCCAGGGCCGGGTCAGCGACCACCGCATCAATCTCACCCTGTACAAGATCGATCAGGTCATGGCCGGGGAATCCCTCGATGAGCTGGTGGACGCCCTGACCGCCGACGACCAGGCCGCCCGTCTGGCCGAGCTGGAATGAACGGAACGGGAGACGGGGGGACGCTCGGGGCCGTCGTGAGGGAAGCGGCGGCGGCGCTGACCCGCGCCGGGATCGGCTCCGCCCGGCGTGACGCGCGGATTCTGGCCGCCCATGCCCTGGGCCTCGATCCCAGGGAGGCCGTTTTCCATCCGGAGCGGGCCGTTCCGGAATCCGGGCGCCGGGCCGTGGACGCCCTGATCGCCCGCCGGGCGGGGCGGGAGCCGGTGTCGCGCATCGTCGGGGAGCGGGGATTCTGGACCCTGACCCTGAGCCTGACCCCCGACACCCTGGACCCGAGACCGGACAGCGAGACCGTGATCGAGGCGGCCCTGTCGTCGATGGCCGACCGTTCGCGGCCCCTCGACCTCCTCGACCTCGGCGTCGGCAGCGGGTGTCTGCTGCTCGCGCTGCTGTCCGAACTGCCCCAGGCGACGGGGGTGGGGGTCGATATCAGCCTGGGAGCGGCGGCGGCGGCGGCGCGCAACGCCGCCGCCGCCGGATTCGCCTCCCGCGTCCGCTTCGTGGTGGGCGACTGGGGGGGATGTCTGATGGACGGGACCTTCGATCTCATCGTTTCCAACCCGCCCTATGTTCCGGACGGCGATATCGACGGCCTTGAGCCGGAAGTGGCCCGGTTCGAGCCGCGCCGGGCTCTCGCGGGGGGGGCGGACGGCTTGGACGCCTACCGTGTTCTCGCGCCGCAGGTCGCGGCCCTGCTGCGTCCCGGGGGAGCCGCCGTGTTCGAAATGGGGTTCGGACAGGCCGGGGCGGTGAGGGCGCTTCTGGAAGGCGCGGGGCTGGAGGTTCTCGACATCCTTTCCGACCTTGCGGGCATCGACCGGGTCATCCGGGTCCGGCGAGGGAGATAATTGCGATTTCGCAAAAAAATGCTTGGAATGAGGTGGGAACCCTCCTACCTTGGCCATGAAGCCTGCGCGACAGTGTTGAGTTCGGGTGGTGGACCCCGGTGTACGGGGCAGACCTCCCCCGATCCTTTGCGGCACCGCTTACTCCCTCGATGGTTTTTTTCGGCGATGGTTTTTCCGGTGCGTCCGGCATGTGGATGGCGCCGGCTCCGGACGGGCGGGGGAATTGAGCGTGCGAAGATCCGCCGGTCGCCGCGTCCGCTGGATGCGGTCCTTCACCCTATCGACATCATGAGGCAAGGCTGACCCGAACGTGAATCCAAATCCAAATCTCAACCCCAAGGGGCGATCACGCGGACGCGGCGGAAGCGGCGGCGGCGGCGGCAACAAGAAGCCCGGCATGATCCGTAGCACTTCTTTCGAAGGCAACGGCGCGCCCCAGCGCGCCCGGGGCAGCGGAAATGCCCACCAGATGATGGAGAAATATCTTGCCCTGGCGCGCGACGCCACGTCCCAGGGGGATCGGGTGCTGGCGGAAAATTATTTCCAGCATGCCGACCACTACTATCGCGTCATGAGCAGCAGCGCCCCTCCGCCCCGCCCCCAACGCCCGCTGGATTCCCAGCCCGTCGAAGAGGCGGAGGCCGGGGAGAATACCGGGTCCGACGAAGGGCAGGATGCGGCCCCCGCGTCGGCGTAGCACCGATGTGCTCCTGGAGCTGATTCGGCGGCACGGCGGCGGGCTCCGGGGCAAAAGGGTGGTGGATGTCGGCAGCGGCGATGGGACGCTGGTCCGCCTGATGGCGGCCGAGGGCGCCCGGGTGCTGGGCGTCGAAACCAGCGAACGGCAACTGGCAAAAGCTACGGCCGCGCCCCCCGTCGCCGACGAGGGCCACGTCAGGGGAGAGGCGCAAGCCCTGCCCGCCGGGGCGGACTCTGCGGATGTGGTGGTGTTTTTCAACAGCCTGCATCATGTTCCCGCCGGGGACGGCATGGAACGGGCCCTGGCCGAGGCCGTCCGTGTTCTCGGGGTCGGCGGTCTTCTCTACGTCGGCGAGCCCATCGCCGAAGGGCCGTTCTTCGACTTGTGCCGTCCGGTCGATGACGAAACCGAGGTCCGCGCCCGCGCCCAGGCCGCGCTCGATGCCGCCTGCCGTCGGGGGTGGGTGGTGGAGGTGGAGGACGTCGTTTTCCTCCATACGGTCCGGCTGCGTGACTACGACGCCTTCATCGAACGCCTCGTCTCGGCCAACCACGAGCGGGAAGCCACGGCCAAGCGCCTGGACGCCCACCTGCGGGAGGCGTTCCATCGCCTTGCCGTCCCCCTCCCGGACGGCTCCGGGCCGGATGGTTTCGGAATAGACCAGCCGACGCGGGCCAGACTGTTCCGGAAAACCGGTTGACGTCAGGCCGGAGTCTTCGTCTCCGCACGGCTCTCGAACAGCAGGACTTCGTCTCCGCAGAGCAGCGCCCGGTCCTTTCCCGACTGCTTGGCGACATACATCCTCCGGTCCGCCTTCTCCACCAGAAATTGCCACGTCATGGTGTCGTCGGCGAGCCGTTCCGAGAGACCGGCACTGGCCGTCTGGGGTTTGCCGTCGGGGCGCAGTCCCAGGTTGGAGCCGGCCAGCCTCTGGAGAACGACCCTGGCGCCCGCGCAGTCGGTGAAGGGCATGGCGATCAGGAGTTCCTCGCCCCCCCAACGGATCAGCACGTCGTTGCGCCGGGTGATGGCCCGTAACGCCTCCGCGGCCCTCTGCAAGGTCCGGTCGCCTTCCTCGTGGCCGTATCTGTCGTTGATGGACTTGAAATTATCGAGGTCGAAGAAGGCCACCGCGATGTGCGCCTTGGCGCGGACGACGCTGATGAACAGCATGTCCAGGAGTTCCTCGCCCACCCGCCGGGTATAGGCGTGGGTCAGCAGGTCGCGTGCCGACTGGGTCACCAGCGCCGACATGAAGTGGAGCTGGCTCATCCCCGCCAGGGTCGCCGACACGGAGAGGAGCAGCAACAGCCACAGGGCGCCTGGGGTGGAACTGAACAGCACCATGGGTTGGCCATACAGAACGCTTCCCAGCATCGCCAGCACCATGGGGAGCGAGAACAGCAGCCCTTCGAGCAGGGTGATCGGAAACACGCTTAAGGTCGAAATCATCACGAAGGGGAGAAACTGGTATCCGCCGGCGACGAAGCGGGCGAATCCCTCGGTGGGATGGATGCCCAGAAGAAATTCCGCGACCAGGAAGAAAACGGTTGGAATGAGTTGAAGGAAAACCAGGGCGCGTATTGCCGGTTCCACGGCGTCGGTGTTGCGGCTTCCCAGCGCCATCCAGACGAAGGCGGCGGTGGCGGCAAGGCGTCCCAGGGCAAGCCATCCCCACAGCGGCCAGGGGAAGAACGCCAAGTCGAGGATGATCCAGAGGGGGGTGAAAACGGCGAAAACGGTGGCGATGGCGCGGACGCGCGACAGGACCAGATGGGCGCGCCGCTGCTTCACCAGCAGGGAATGCCCCCCGGGCTCCAGCAGCCCGAACAGCGAGGTCGCGGTCAAGCCGCCGATCAGGCGTTCGACCGCCCGCCTCGAAAAGATACCCACGCCGGGCACGGTGCCCCCTTGATGTCCTTGGAGCGCAAAAGCGGCGGAAGCATACTCTTCGGGAAGCGCCCCCGCAGCAAGATTCATGAACAAGATTCATGAACCAAGGCCCGCCCCGCGCCTATCGGCTCCAGGCTTTCAGGAGGCCGTCCATGATGTTGTAGGAAAGCTGTTCTCCGACCTTGCGGGGTTTCGGGGGCTTGCGCCGCTTGGAGAATCCTTCCTCCGAGGCCAAGTATTTGCGGTCCTCGTCCTCCGGTCCGAAGGATTCGTCGTCCATGTCGGCCAGCTTTTCGAATCCCTCTTCCGATGCGAGATAATCGTGAGGCCGCCCCCAGCCCTTCATGTGCCGGCTGTTGATGTTGGCCAGGATGCGGCCCGTCCGCACCTCGATAAGGCGTGCGTGCAGTTCGTAACCGGTGGTCGAGCGCCATGAGGGCGCGGTCAGGACCTCCACCAGAAGGTCCGCCATGCCCCGGAGCGCCGCCGCTTCCAGGACCCTCTCCCCTCCGATTCCGC
>JADGDA010000053.1 GCA_015228695.1 Alphaproteobacteria bacterium | reverse complement strand
GGCGGAGGAGGAGGGGAGGCGGCCTTTCTCGGTTCGGCCTCGGGACCGTTGCGGGGGGCTTTCTCGGCCTTGGCCGCCGCCTCCCGGCGGGCGTCGTAGAGCGCGCGGCGACGGGCGTCGCCCAGGACCTGATAGGCCTCGTTGAGGCGTTGAAACCGGGCGACCGCGTCGGGAGCGCTGTTGTGGTCGGGGTGCAGAACCTTGGCCAGCGACCGGTAAGCGGCCTTGACGGCCTCGGCGTCGGCGTCGAAGCCAAGCTCCAGGATCGCGTAGTATCCCTTGGGATCATGTGCCGGGGTCGTCATGTCGGCCTAAGCAAGGGGTCACATTGCGGCCTTTGGCCGCAACCAAATCGGAATTAGTACGGCCGCAAACGGGACGTCAGGTGCGCGTTGTCCCAGCGCGGTTGCCGTTCCTCGGCCACGACCTCGTGCGGGGTCCCCGAGGCGGTCATCACCACCTGGACCCAACGCGGAGACAAGGTGGCGAACATGTCGTCCACTACGGCGAGGGCCGCCGCCTCCAGTGTTGCCCACGACACGCGCCCGACGGCGTCCAGATAGGCGTTCAACGTCTCCGGCACCAGCAAAAGCCCGGCCGGCACGTAGCGGACGGAAACGGAGGCGTCCCGCGCCGCCGAGGCCGCGCCGAGGCCGACGCGCCCGGACAGACTGACCACGTATTCCCGCCGCCCTCCGGGATTGTCCACGCACCTGAGCGCGGAACTCCGCGCGTCCGGAGCGGGCTGCTTTCCCGCCGGCATCAAGCGTGCACCGCCCGCCCCGCGACCGCGAGGGCGGCTTCCCTGACGGCCTCGGCCAGACTGGGATGGGCGTGGCAGGAACGGGCGATGTCCTCGGCCGAGGCCCCGAATTCCATGGCCACGGAGACCTCGGCGATCAGGTCGCCCGCCTGGGGGCCGACGATATGGGCTCCGAGAATCCGATCCGTCCGGGCGTCAGCCAGGATTTTGGCGAAGCCGTCGGCATCGGCGTTGCACTTGGCGCGCGCGTTGGCGGAGAAGGGGAATTTGCCGACGGTAAAGGCGATGCCCGCTTCCTTCAGTTGCTCCTCGGTGCGGCCGACGGCCCCGACCTCGGGCCATGTATAGACTACCGAGGGAATCACGTCGTAATTCACATGCCCGGCCCCGCCCGCCAGGATTTCCGCGACGGCGACGCCCTCGTCCTCGGCCTTGTGGGCGAGCATGGCGCCGCCGATCACGTCGCCGATGGCGTGAATACCGGGAATGTTGGTGCAAAAACGCCGGTCCACGACGATGAACCCGCGCGGGTCGCGGTCCAGCTTCAGCGCGTCGAGACCCTCGGCATGGGGACGGCGGCCGATGGCCAAAAGCACGATGTCGGCGGCCAGGGTCTCCGCGCCGCCGCCCTGAACCGGCTCCACCGTCACCTTCACTCCCTCGCCCTCGCGGACGGCGGCGGTGACCGAGTGCCCCAGCCGGAACGCCATCCCCTGTCTTTGCAGGAGGCGGAGCATGATCTTGCGGACTTCGCCGTCCATGGGGGGGAGGATGAAATCGAGGAACTCGACCACCGTCACCTCGGCCCCGAGACGACGCCAGACCGATCCCAGTTCCAGGCCGATCACTCCGGCGCCGATGACCACCATTTTCCTCGGCACGGAGGTCAGGGACAACGCCCCCGTGGAGGTGACGATCCGCTCCTCGTCCACATCGACGCCCGGAAGAGGAGCCGATTCCGATCCGGTGGCGATGACGACGGCCTTGGTTTGCAGACGCCTGTCGCCGACGACGACCTCGTGGGCGGAGACGACGCGGGCGGTCCCGTGCACATGGTCCACCTTGTTCTTGCGGAACAGGAACGCGATGCCCTTGGTCAACTCGTCCACCACCTTGGCCTTGCGCCCCATCATGACGTCAAGGTCGGCGGCCAAGCCATCGACCTTGATGCCGTGGGCGGAGAACCCATGACCGGCCATTTCGAACAGATGGGACGATTGCAGCAGCGCCTTGGAGGGAATGCAGCCGACGTTGAGGCAGGTCCCCCCCAGGGTGTCCCGCTTTTCCACGCAGGCCACCTTCATGCCCAACTGCGCCGCGCGAATGGCGCACACATATCCGCCGGGTCCGCCGCCGACAACGATCAGGTCATAGGCCATCTGATTCCTCTTTCGTCGTGGGGCGCGTCATACATCCAACAGCAACCGAGCCGGGTCCTCGCAGGACTCCTTGACCCGGACCAGAAACGACACCGCCTCGCGCCCGTCGATCACCCGGTGGTCATAGGAAAGCGCGATGTACATCATCGGCCGCGCCTGGATGGCGCCGTCGGCCATGACCATCGGGCGCTGCTGGACCTTGTGCATGCCCAGGATGCCCGACTGGGGCGGGTTCAGGATCGGAGTCGACATCAGCGAGCCGTAAACCCCGCCGTTGGTGATGGTGAAGGTGCCCCCGGTCAACTCGTCCATGGACAGCTTGCCGTCGCGGGCCTTGTGGCCGAGCAGGCCAATGGTCTTCTCCACCTCGGCGAAGGACAGCGCGTCCGCGCCGCGCACCACCGGCACCACCAGCCCCTGGGCGGTTCCGACCGCGACGCCGATGTCGTAGTGATTCTTGTAGACGAGATCGTTGCCGTCGATGGAGGCGTTGACCGCCGGAAACTCCTTCAGCGCGGCGACGCAGGCCTTGACGAAGAAGGACATGAAGCCGACCCGCACCCCGTGCCGCTTTTCGAAGGACTCGCGGTAACGGTCGCGCAAGGCCAGGATTCCGGTCATGTCCACCTCGTTGAAGGTGGTCAGCATGGCGGCGGTGTTCTGGGCTTCCTTCAGCCGCTCGGCGATGCGCCGCCGCAGGCGCGTCATGGGCACCCGCTCCTCGCGCGGGGCGGCGGCGGCTGCGGGCGGCGGCGGCGGTGCGGCCTGGAAGTTGACCACATCCTCCTTGGTGAGGCGGCCGTCCTTGCCCGTCGCCGGGATGGCGCTGGCGTCGAGGCCCCCTTCCGTCACGATCCTGCGCACGGCGGGCGACAGGGGATGCTCCGGGGCCGCCGCGACGGCCACCGCCGCCGGAGCCGGAGGAGTTGGTACCACGGGAGGGGGGGGAGCCCCCTTGGCCGTGCTCACCGCGACCCGCCCGAGCAAGGCTCCGACCGCCACGATGGCTCCGGTTTCGGCCATGATGTGCGTGAGAACGCCCGCGTTGGGGGCCGAGACCTCGACGGTCACCTTGTCGGTTTCCAGTTCCACCAGGGGCTCGTCGGCCCGGATGGAGTCGCCGACGGCCTTGAACCACTTGGCCACGGTGGCCTCGGTGACGGATTCGCCCAGGGTCGGGACTGTGATGTCTTGGGTCATGGTGTCCTCGATCCTCGTCAATGCGCCGACAAAAGGCTCAGTTGGGTGGGTCTGCGGAACGGTTGCACGATTTCGTCCGCCGCGCCGGTCAGGGCCTGTTCGACCAGGAGCGCCTGTTCCGCATGGTGGCGCTTCAGCAGGCCGCTGGCGGTCGAGGCCGAGGCCGCGCGCCCGGCATAGATCGGCCACCGTTGCGCGCGGTCAAGCTCGTCCAGGATATACTGGAGCCTGCGGTCCACAAACATGAAAGCCCCCATGTTGGCCGGCTCCTCCTGGCACCACACCAGATCGGCCTTGGGATAGCGCGTGATTTCGTTGATGAGGCTCTGCTTCGGCCAGGGGTAGAACTGTTCGACCCGCACGAGGACCACGTCGCGGAGACCGCGGTCGGCGCGGGTCTGCCACAGATCGTAATAGACCTTGCCCGAGCACAGGACGACCCGGCGGATGTCCTCGTCCGGGGCCACGTCCCAGGTCTCCGGCAAAACCCGGTGGAACCGGGAGCCGGGACCGAACTCCGCCAGCGTCGACACGCACAGCTTGTGCCGCAGCAGGGACTTGGGCGTCATGACGATCATCGGCTTGCGGAAATTGCGCCGCACCTGTCGCCTGAGGGCATGGAAGAAGTTGGCCGGGGTCGAGCAGTTGAGCACCTGCATGTTGTCCTCGGCGCAGAGCTGGAGATAGCGCTCCAACCGCCCCGACGAATGCTCCGGCCCCTGCCCCTCGTACCCGTGGGGCAGCATGACGACCAGTCCCGACATGCGCAGCCATTTCGATTCCGACGACGAGATGAACTGATCGAAGATCACCTGGGCCCCGTTGGCGAAATCGCCGAACTGGGCCTCCCACATCACCAGGGCGCTCGGATCGGCCAGGGTGTAGCCGTATTCGAACCCGAGAACGGATTCCTCCGACAACGGGCTGTCGATGACCTCGAAGGTCGCCTGAGTGGGGGAAATGTGCGCGAGGGGGGTGTGGGTCGCCTCGTTCTCCTGATCCACCAGCACCGCATGGCGTTGCGAGAACGTGCCCCGGCAACTGTCCTGCCCCGACAGCCGCACCGCCGTTCCCTCGGCCAGTAGGGTGCCGAAGGCCAGGGCCTCTCCGGTGGCCCAGTCGATGCCCTCGCCGGTCTCGATCATCCGCGCCTTGGCTTCGAGTTGACGCTGAATCTTCGAGTTGACGTTGAAGCCGGCGGGCGGCGTCGAAAGCGCCCGCCCCACCTCGCGCAGCAGGTCGTCGGAGACCTCCGTCCTGTACAGGCGCAACTCCTCCTCGCCGGTCGCCTGCGCCAGCCCCTTCCACTTGCCTTCCAGCCAGTCGGCCTTGTTGGGCCTGTAGCTCATGGCCGCTTCCAGTTCCGCAGCCATGCGCGCCTGGAACGCGCTCACGAGCCCGTCGGTTTCCCCCTCGGTCATCAGCCCCTCGGAAACCAGGCGGGTGGCGTAAAGGGCGCGGGTGGTCGGATGGGCGGCGATCTTCCGGTACATGATCGGCTGGGTGAATCCGGGCTCGTCGGCCTCGTTGTGGCCCTGGCGGCGGTAGCACACCATGTCGATGACCACGTCGGACTCGAAGAAATGACGGTATTCGGTGGCGATGCGGGCCACATGCACCACGGACTCCGGATCGTCGCCGTTGACGTGGAAAATCGGCGCCTGCACGCCCTTGGCCACGTCCGAGCAATAGGGGCTGGAGCGGCTTTTGTGGGGGGCGGTGGTGAAGCCGATCTGATTGTTGATGATCACATGGATCGTGCCGCCGGTCTGATATCCTTTGAGCTGGGACAGCCCGAGGCACTCGGACACCATGCCCTGGCCGGCGAAGGCGGCATCGCCGTGGAGGATGATCCCCAGCACCGCATCGCGCCCGTCGCGCCCGAGCAGGGTCTGGCTGGCGCGGACCTTTCCCAGGACCACCGGATCGGCGGCCTCCAGGTGAGAGGGGTTGGCGATCAGGGAAAGATGCACCGAAACCCCGTCGAACTCGCGGTCCGCCGAGGTCCCCAGGTGGTATTTCACATCGCCCGAGCCCTGCACGTCCTCCGGGTTGGCCGGGTTGCCCTGGAACTCGGAGAAAATGGCCTGATAGGGTTTGTGCAGGATATTGGCGAGCACGTTCAGCCGCCCGCGATGGGCCATGCCCAGGATCACGCTGGACACGCCGAGTTGACTGCCGCGCTTCAGGATCTGTTCCAGCAGGGGGACCAGGGATTCGGCGCCTTCCAGTCCGAACCGCTTGGTGCCGACATACTTCATCTGCAAGAAACGTTCGAAGCCCTCGGCCTCGGTCAGACGTTCCAGGATGGTGCGGCGGCCGAGGGGGGTGAAGGCGGTCTGGTTGCGGATGGTCTCGATCCGCCGCTGGATCCAGGCCTTCTGCTCGGCGTCCTGGATGTGCATGAACTCGACGCCGATGTTGCCGCAATAGGTCTCCCGCACCACCTCGATGATCTGGCGCAGGGTGGGGGTTTCCAGACCCAGCACGTTGTCGATGAAAATCTCCCGGTCGAGGTCGGCGTCCTCGAAGCCGTAGGTATGGTAGTCCAGTTCCGGATGGTATTTCTCGCCCTCAAGCCCAAGGGGGTCCAGATTGGCGAGCAGATGGCCGCGCACCCGGTAGACCCGGATCAGCATCAGCGCCCGGATGGAATCCAGGGTGCGCTTGCGGACTTCCTCGGCGGAGGGGAAGGCGAGACGGCGGTCCACCACGACGGGAACCGCCTCCGGCGTCGGGCCGCCGCCGATCACGGAGGTGACGGACCGCGCCCAGGTCGCGCCACGAAGCTCGTTCAGGACGCTCTGGCCGTCGTCCCCCAACTCCTGGAAGAAGTGGACCCAACTCGGGTCCACTTCCGCCGGATTGCGTAGATAACGTTCGTAAAGTTCGAAAACGAAAGTCGCGTTGGCCCCGGAGAGAAACGTATCCACAGTGCGCCCCATCGTTGGTCGACGCGGCATGACGCCGCGCCTCCTCTTATCCGACGCCCGGTGACACGTTCCCCTTCGTCCGTCAGCCGCGCATCGCCTTCAACATGGTGCTGCCGAGCGCCGCCGGGGACTCCGTCACATGCACGCCGGCACTGCGGAGCGCCTCGAACTTGTCGGCAGCGGTTCCCTTGCCGCCGGAGATGATGGCGCCCGCATGACCCATGCGCTTTCCCGGAGGAGCGGTGGCTCCGGCGATGAAGCTGACCGTCGGCTTCTTCACCTTGTTGTCCTTCAGGAACTGGGCGGCATCCTCCTCGGCGGTCCCACCGATTTCACCGATCATTACGATGCCCTCGGTTTCCGGATCGCGCAAGAACTCTTCCAGACAATCGATAAAGTTGGTGCCGTTGAGGGGGTCACCGCCGATGCCGATGCAGGTGGTCTGGCCCAGGCCCGCGTGGGTGGTCTGATCGACCGCCTCGTAGGTCAGGGTGCCCGAGCGGGACACCACGCCGATCTTGCCGCGCTTGTGGATGTGGCCCGGCATGATGCCGATCTTGCACTCGCCCGGAGTGATGATGCCCGGGCAGTTGGGACCGATCAGGCGGCTGGCCTTCTGGACGTTGAGCTGACGCTTGACGCGCAGCATGTCCTGCACCGGAATGCCCTCGGTGATGCAGACGATGAGAGGGATCTCGGCATCGATGGCTTCCAGGATGGCATCGGCCGCGAACGGCGGCGGCACGTAGATCACCGTGGCGTTGGCCCCGGTCGCCTCGCGCGCGTCGCGGACGGTGTCGAACATCGGCAGGTTCAGGTGCTTGGAGCCGCCCTTTCCGGGGGTCACGCCGCCGACCATCTGGGTGCCGTAGGCGATCGCCTGCTCGGTGTGGAAGGTCCCCTGGGAGCCGGTAATGCCCTGGCAGATGACCTTGGTGTTCTTATTGACGAGAACGGCCATGTTATGCAGCCTCCTTCACGGCTTTGACGATTTTTTCGGCTGCGTCGGCCAGATTGTCGGCGGGAATGATCGGCAGACCCGATTCCGTCAGGATTTTCTTGCCCAGGTCCACGTTGGTGCCCGCGAGGCGGACCACCAGCGGAACGTTGAGGCTGACCTCGCGCGCGGCGGCGACCACGCCCTCGGCGATCACGTCGCAGCGCATGATGCCGCCGAAGATGTTGACCAGGATTCCCTCGACGTTCGGATCGGACAGGATCAGCTTGAACGCGACCGCGACCCGTTCCTTGGTGGCGCCGCCGCCGACGTCCAGGAAGTTGGCCGGAGACCCGCCCGCCAGCTTGATGATGTCCATGGTGGACATGGCGAGACCCGCCCCGTTCACCATGCAGCCGACGGACCCGTCGAGCTTGATGTAGTTGAGGGAGTGACGGGCCGCTTCCAGTTCCTGGGCGTTCTCCTCGTCCTCGTCGCGCAGTTCCTCGATGTCCTTGTGACGATAGAGCGCATTGTCGTCGAAGTTCATCTTGGCGTCGAGCGCGATCACTTCGCCCGCAGGCGTCACCACCAGCGGATTGATCTCGATGGTCGAGGCGTCAAGGTCCATGAACGCGTTGTACATGGCGGTGATGAACTTGACCGCCGCGCCGACCTGCTTGCCTTCGAGCTTCAGCCCGAACGCCATCTTGCGGGCGTGGAACGGCATGATGCCGGTGATCGGGTCGATGGTGACCTTGATGATCTTCTCGGGCGTCTCGGCGGCGACCTTCTCGATCTCCACCCCGCCCTCAGTCGAGCCCAGGAAGATGACCCGGCTGTTGGCCCGGTCGATCAGGCACGAGAGATACAGTTCGCGGGCGATGTCGCAGCCGGCCTCGATGTAGAGCCGCTTGACTTCCTTGCCGGCCGGTCCGGTCTGGACGGTGACGAGGGTCTTGCCCAGCATCTGCAAGGCGTTGGCGCGGACTTCGTCCGGAGTCCGGGCGAGACGGACGCCGCCCTTCTCGCCGGCTTCGGCTTCCTTGAACTTGCCCTTGCCGCGCCCACCCGCGTGGATCTGCGACTTGACGACGAACAGCCCGCCGCCCAACTGCTTGGCGTTGGCCTCGGCCTCGTCGGCGGTGTAGGCCACGAGGCCGTTGTTCACCGCGACGCCATACTTCTTCAGAAGCTGCTTGGCCTGGTATTCATGAATGTTCATTGCCTAAGTTCTCCCCCCTAGGGTCATTTCGGCATCAGGTTCTTGGACAGGCCGATCAGGGTGTCCACGGCCTTGACGGAAGCGTCGAACATCGCCTTTTCCTCGGCGTTCAGCTCGATTTCGATGACTCTCTCCACGCCACCCTCGCCGATCACGACGGGAACGCCCATGTACATGCCCTTCAGACCATACTGGCCGTTGCACCAGGCCGCGCACGGCAGGATGCGCTTCTTGTCCTTCAGATAGCACTCGGCCATCAGAATTCCGGCGGCGGCCGGAGCATAGAAAGCGGAACCGGTCTTCAGCAAGCCGACGATTTCGGCGCCGCCGTCGCGGGTGCGCTGGATGATCTTGTCGAGCTTCTCCTGGGTCGACCAGCCGAGCTTGATGGCGTCGGGCACCGGCACGCCGCCGATGGAGGAATAGCGCGCCAGCGGCACCATGGTGTCGCCGTGACCCCCCAGAACGAACGCCTGCACGTCCTCGACGGACACCTTGAACTCATCGGCCAGGAAGGTGCGGAAACGGCCGGAGTCAAGAACGCCGCCCATGCCGACCACCATGTTGTGGGGCAGGCCGGACACCTCGCGCAGCACCCACACCATCGCATCCAGCGGGTTGGTGATGCAGATCACGAACGCCTTCGGGCAGTGTTGCTTGATGCCTTCGCCGACGGCGGCCATGACCTTGGCGTTGATGCCGATCAGATCGTCGCGGCTCATACCCGGCTTGCGGGGCACGCCGGCGGTCACGATGACGACGTCGGACCCGGCGATGCCGGCATAGTCGTTCGCGCCGAGGAGTTTGCAATCGATGTCCTCGATCGCGGTCGATTGCAGGATGTCCAGGGACTTGCCCTGGGGAATGCCTTCCACGATGTCGAACAGGACCACATCGCCCAGCTCCTTCAAGGAGATGAGGTGGGCCAGCGTCCCGCCGATGTTTCCAGCGCCGACCAGAGCGATTTTCTTGCGCGCCATAGAGTTTCCCCCTTACAAAACGTCTTTTTCAGCCAGGATGGCCACGGATGGGCCAAGCAGCGGCATAAACTGCCGCGATTCGAACCGGATGGCAAGGCCCGAGATTCGCGGGCTGTCCCCCCTCCCCACATTTTCCCCGGCCACGGGAATCGATGTGTGATTCCAAGGCTCCTCGACGTCGCGAGTGGATTTCCGAGAGAAGGAACCTGTCCCCTTCACCATCAGGGTGACACCCTGATGGTGAAGGGACGCTTCCATTCGAAACGTCAAGGAGCCCAAAAAAAATTGTAGGAACGCCTCTTTTCTTGGTACCCTTCGACGCGATCCTGGGGAGCCTCCTCCGGCCGTCGCCGGGTATGTGGCGCCCTCGTCCGGCCCCGGAGTCTTTGGCCCCGGGACGTCTGGGAGATTTTCATGCGCGTTCTCTTGATCATTCCGAAGTTTTTCTACCCGGACGCCGCCCCGGTCCCGGAGCTGTTTCCCCAGGGGGTTGCCTATGTCGCCGGAGCCTTGCTGGCGGCGGGGCACGACGTCACCGGATGCAACATCTCCTACACCCGGACGAAGGAAAGCGCCCCCGAGCTTCTTCGCCGGGCCCTGTCGCGCAAGATCGCCGCGTTTCAGCCGCAGGCGATCGCCCTCGGAGGTCTTACCCCGGACTACCTTTTCATCTCCGACGCGATCATGATCTGCCGGGACTTGGCCCCCGACGTGCCCGTGATCCTGGGGGGAGGCATCGTCACCGCCGATCAGGAGTTCATCTTTTCCAATTTGCGGCCGGATTTCGCCATCGCGGGCGAGGCCGAAATTCCCATCGTCGAACTGCTGGCCGCGATCGAGACCGGCGGGGACATGGGGACGATCGGCGGATTGGCCTTTTGGCGAAATGGCGGCCCCGTCCTCAATCCCGCCCGTCCCGAAAGCAAGATCCTGCCCGAATACGCCTTGCCCAACTACGACGTTCTGGACATCGAGGAATTCTTCCAGGCCAGCAGCCATTACGATGCCGACAGCGTGATGTGCTTTCACCCGCGCCCCAGGCTGTTCACCTTCAGCGCGGGGCGGTCCTGTCCCTTTCGATGCACGTTCTGCTTCCATTCGAACGGAAGCATCTACAAACAAAGAAAAATCTCAAAGGTTCTTGAAGAGATCGCGCACTTCAAGGAAAAGCATGATTTCAATTGTTTCATCATGTACGACGAATTGTTTTCCGTGAATGAAGCGCGGGTACGCGAGTTCTGCGACGGCATGCGGGCGCTGAAGATGGACCTCAAGTGGACGTGCTCGATGCGCGTCCCCGACGTGACGGAGGATTTGCTCCGCGACATGAAGGATGCCGGCTGCCCGTCGATCGCCTTGGGGCTTGAAAGCGCCAGCAACGTCATTCTGACCAGCATGCAGAAAAAGATCACCCGAAAGCAGATCGAAGCGGCTGTAACGGCCGTCGAGGCCTCCGGAATCGGCCTCAGGGGAGCCTTCATCTTCGGCGACCCCGCCGAAACGCCGGAAACGATGAAGGAGACGATCAATTTCATCCTGGACAACAAACGTCACATATTTTCTCTTGGTCCAATCCTTCCGACTCCCGGAACGTCCCTCTTCAACAATGCCTTGAGCAAAAACATTATCCCAAGCAAGAAGGAATATTACGAAACCCTTCATCAGGGTGTTTTCTACAACATGACGTCCATCCCGACGGACCAATTCGTGACCTTGCTCCGTGGCGGATCGGATGCCTTCTCCGATACGATGTCGCTCGGACACACCGAAGATCTGTTGTTTTTGGTGAACCGCCCCGCGAGAGACCTTGATGAATATCCAAGAGCAAGCATCGTTTTCAAGATTCAATGCCCGTATTGCGGAGAGAAGATGGACCGAATCTACAATTATCCAAAAGAAGCTAACGTTGACGAACTCATATCGTCATTGAACGATAAGAGATATTTGACGTGCTCAAGCTGCTCAAGGGTTATGATCGCAAAACCGGGCTCCCACAAATCAATTATCGTAAATGTCGTTTTCGAAGGGAGAGACGTACCGACGTATCAAAGTCTGGAAAAAGGCTATCTGGACTTTACCAGCGCGGCGCAGAAATCAACCCCCATCGAAAATTCACGATGACCACCGCCGCCAGACTCTAAAGTTCTTTACCCTGGGGCGAGGAATTGCCCTTGTTCTACCCGAGAAGGTTTCGGTCAGGTATCGTTGAACATGCCCTCGATCCGGGACAGTTCCTCTCCCGATGCGTGGACCGGGTGACCGGACAGGATTCCGGTGACGTTGCGGAACGGCCGGCCGATGTGCATTCCCGTTCCGTCGATGGTGA